>NZ_LOYP01000050.1:0-171662 GCF_001526365.1 Burkholderia sp. MSMB1835 | reverse complement strand
GCGGCGATGTACGGCGCCGGATCGATCTTGTAGAGGCGCTGACCGGCCTTGACGTCGGTGCCTTCGGTGAATTCACGGCGCAGCACGATGCCGTCGACTCGCGCACGCACTTGCGCGACGAGGAATGCACTGGTGCGGCCCGGCAGGTCGGTGAAGACCGGCACGGCTTGCGGTTGGACGGTGACGACGCCGACTTCCGGCGTTTGCGGCGGCGGTGCCGATTCTTTTTTCCCGCACGCGGCCAGGAAAACGGCGGCCGTCGCGACAGTGATTAAGCGGTATGGAACCCGTTCGACGCGCATGGAGCGACCTCTGTGTATAACCAATGGAATAAGTGACGCGCCCGCCAGGAGCGCAACACGGATGCGCCTCGCGGCGCAGATCGAACACCTGAATTACTGGACTGCTAGATACAGCACGTCGGCACGAGACCTCCGTGCCGACGGGAATGCCGCGAACTGCGGACTGGTACTAGGGCGGGAATCAGCAGAGTGGGATATTAACTGATTGCCACTTGGGTCATTCGATCGTAGGGTGGTATTGTATATACATTCACGAATGTATGTAAAAAGCCCGTTTGTACTCCGCCGGCTGCCCCGTCTTACAGATTGTTACCAGCAGCAAGCATAGCCGGTCTGCATGACGGCGACGAGGGGTTGCGGACCCTATATTCACCGACGATCGATCCAATCAGGCCTGCACATGGTCAGACGTACCAAGGAGGAGGCGCTCGAGACGCGCAATCGCATTCTCGACGCCGCCGAACACGTGTTCTTCGAGAAAGGCGTATCACATACGTCGCTCGCGGACATCGCCCAGCACGCCGGCGTGACGCGCGGCGCGATCTACTGGCATTTCGCGAACAAGAGCGAACTGTTCGATGCGATGTTCGACCGCGTGCTCCTGCCGATCGACGAACTGAAGCGGATACCGCTCGACGCGCCCGGCGGCAATCCGCTCGACAAGGTGCGCCAGATCCTGATCTGGTGCCTGCTCGGCGTGCAGCGCGACCCGCAGCTGCGGCGCGTGTTCAGCATCCTGTTCATGAAGTGCGAGTACGTCGCGGACATGGAGCCGCTGCTGCAACGCAACCGCGCGGGGATGAGCGAGGCACTGCACATGATCGACGCCGATCTCGCGGTGGCCGTGGAGCGCAAGCTCCTGCCGGAGCGGCTCGATACGTGGCGCGCGGCGCTGATGCTGCACACGCTCGTCAGCGGGTTCGTGCGCGACATGCTGATGCTGCCCGACGAAATCGACGCCGAGCAGCATGCGGAAAAGCTCGTCGACGGCTGCTTCGACATGCTGCGCTACAGCCCGGCGATGCTGAAGGACCGCGACTGACCGCGGCGTAGGGCGCGCCCCGGCGCCGTGCCGCGTCAGGCCGCCTTCGCGCGATGCGCGCGAGCCCGCCGGTTCGACGCGGCCACCGAATCGCGCGCCGGCATCGGCGCGCCGGCCAGCCCCGCGATCCACGCGTCGGTCGACATCACGGCCGCGAAATTCGACTGGAACACCACCGCGTATGCGCGGTGAATCTCCTCGGCGCTCGCCGCGCCCGCTTCGTTCTCGTAAGGCAGCGCGCCCGTCGCATCGTCCAGGTACTCGACCTTCAGCCCCGCATGCGCCGCGTGATAGACCGTCGACGCATTGCAGTTGTGCGTCATGTAGCCGGCCACCGCGAGCGTGTCGATGCCGTGCGCGTCGAGCCACGCGGCGAGATCGGTGCCGGCGAACGAGCTGGCCTGCGCCTTCTCGATCCGATGCGCGTACGGCCGGCTGGCGACCACCGCGTGCAGCGCGACGCCGTCGGTGCCGGGCGCGAAGATCGGCGCGCCGGCCGGCGCGACGTGCTGAACCACGATCACCGGCACGCCGGCCGCATGCGCGGCGTCGATCGCACGGCCGATGTTCGCGAGCGACACGTCGAGCGGCGGATATTCGATCGGCAGGTTGCCTGTCACGTATTCGTTCTGCACGTCGATCACGATCAGTGCGCGACGAAAAGCGGGACGGGAAGCGGAATGCGGGACGGCGTTCGACATGGCGGGCTCCTGATCGGAGGCGCTGCCCCGCCCCGGAGCGGGGCGGCCAGCAGTGCGATGCGACGCATTGTCGGGCCGCGTGGCGGGCGCCGATAGTGGCCCGATAGCCATTCTTCGATAAAATCGGGCCATCGCCCTTCCGGAGCCCGCCATGCTCGCCGCCGCGTCGCCCGCCCCATCCGTTCCGACCGTCGTCGCCGTGATCGCGTACGACGGCATCAGCCCGTTCCACCTGTCGGTGCCGTCGGTCGTGTTCGGCAAGGAGCGCGACGCGGACGCGTCGCCCGCGTTCGCGTTCCGCGTCTGCTCGGCCGAGCGCGGCCCGCTCGCGACGACGGGCGGCTTCACGATCACCGCGCCGTACGGGCTCGATGCGCTCGACGATGCGGACATCGTCATCGTGCCCTCCTGGCGCGACCCGGACGAAGCGCCGCCCGACGCGCTGCTCGATGCCGTGCGCGCGGTCGCCGCGCGCGGCGCCGAACTCGTCGGCCTGTGTCTCGGCGCTTACGTGCTCGCCGCGGCCGGCCTGCTCGACGGCCGCCCGGCCACCACGCACTGGGCGTGGGCCGACGATTTCGCCCGGCGCTTTCCGCGCGTGAAACTCGATCCCGACGTGCTGTACGTGGACGACGGCAACCTGATGACGTCGGCCGGCACCGCCGCCGGCCTCGACTGCTGCCTGCACGTCGTGCGGCGGCGTTTCGGCTCGGACGCCGCGAACCGGATCGCGCGCCGCCTCGTGATCCCGCCGCACCGCCAGGGCGGGCAGGCCCAGTACGTGCCGCAGCCGGTCGCCGCGCATCCGCGCGATGCGCGGCTCGCGGGCCTGCTCGACTGGGTGCGCGCCCATCTGGACGCCGCGCACAGCGTCGATTCGCTCGCCGAGCGCGTGCTGATGAGCCGGCGCACGTTCACGCGCCACTTCCGCCAGGCGACGGGCACGACCGTCACCGCGTGGCTGCAGGCCGAGCGGCTCGCGCGCGCGCGGCATCTGCTCGAAACCACCGGACAATCGATCGACGCGATCGCGCAGGCGGCCGGCTACGGCTCGAGCGTGTCGCTGCGCCAGCATTTCGCGGGCGCGCTCGGCACGTCGCCGTCTGCGTATCGAAGGGAATTTCGCGGCGCCGGAGCCGGCGCCGGACGGTGACGCCCGCCGCGCGGGCGGCGGGCAGGCCGCGACGCGGCGCCGGGCGGCCGGTCAGCCGCCGTTGAACCAGCGTGCCGCGTAAAGCAGCAGCGCGACGAACACGATCATCGCCGCCCAGGCCCACACGGGTATCGTGCCGGAATCGCGATGCCGGAGCGCGCTCGCCGCCCGCCCGCTCAGCGTGCCGCCGAGATGCGGCGGCAACGCACGCTTCGTCGCGGCCACCAGCGATGCCGGCCGCAGAAACACATGCTGGCGCCGCTGCGCGGATGCGCTCGCGCGATTCGGCGCGAGACCGTGCTTCGCCTGCACGACCGCCCCGAACTCGCGGAAGAACGTGTCGGTCCATTCGCGCAGCGCATTGTCGATCTGCCGCCCCGGCAGTTCGGCGAGCGGCCCGCTCGCCGTCGCCCAGACCACGTACTCGATTCGCGTGGCGCTCGCATCGTCATCCGGCATCAGTGCGAGTTCGACCTGGCCGCGCAGTGCGCCAAGGCCGTCGGCCCGCGCCTTGAAGTTGAGCACGCGGCGCGGCCGCCCTTCCGCGTCGCCCTGCTCGGCGGCCGCATGCGCGCGCACGTCGTAGCGGGCGCGCAGCGGACCGAGCGGCACCGTGATCGTCAGCGCGAACTCGCCGTGCGCGAGTTTCACGAACGATTCGCAATGATCGAAGCTCGCCCGCAACAGCGCGAGATCCTCCAGCGCATCCCGCACGACAGGCGGCGCGAGCGGTACGCGTAACGTGTCGTTCAGTTCCATGACGCCTCCCCGATGAACGCACGCCGCATCAGGACGTCTCGACGAGACTGTCGACCCGTGCGACATCGAAGGCGACGTAGTGCGCCAGCACGGCCGCCGCCTCGTTCGGTTCTTCGTAACTCCATGCGGCGTTCTCGATCACGCCGTCTTCCGTCTGCAAGTCGAAATGCACGGCCTGCCCCCTGAACGGGCAGGCCGACGTGACGCCCGATTTCACGAGCCGGCGCATGTTGACGTCGCTGCGCGGCAGGTAATGGATGTCCGGGAGCCCCGCTTCACGCACGGTCAGCGCGCCGTGCGAATCGGCATAGGTGATGCCGCGATGAATCACGCGCACGCGATGGCGGTTCGGCACGATTTCGAGTCGAGGGTCGGCTGCATCGGACATCGTTTCTCCTTCGGGCGGCCGCCAGGCCGGGGCAGGAAACGAAAAAGCCACGGCACGCATGCCGTGGCTTTCATTATGGGCGAAACTTCGTCCGAGTGCGCGCCCGGGCCCCGGGCCGCGCGCGGCGGGCTACTGCGCACTCCACTGGAACGCGGCTTTCGCGCCGCCCTTCGCGCCGACCGTGACGGCGCGCGATTCGTCGCTGCCCTGGTACGACGCATGCACCGTATAGCGCCCCGGCGGCAGCTTCACCAGCATGTACGGCCCGCGCGCGTCGGTCGCCAGCACCTCGGTGCCCTTGCCGTCGACGATCCGCACATGAACGTCGGCCAGGAACTCGCCGCCCTTGCCGGTGAAGCGCAGCGCCAGCGGCCACGACGCCTCGTTACGCTGGAATGCCGTCGACTGGTCCTTGCCGATACCGCCCGACACGTAGCTGACATCGCCTTGCTGGCTCGCGGCGGGCAGACCGTCCGACTGCGCGTACGCGCCGGTCGCGCCGGCCGCGAGGCCGGCGGTCAGCGCCGCGGCGACGGCAAATCGGGACACGTTGCGTAGATATTGCATGGCTCTCTCCTTGGGGTCGGAACACATACGGGGCGCAGCGTCACGCGGTCGCACGGCGACGGCGCCCGCCGCGGCCGGCCGGGCCGGCCGTCGGCCGTGGCCGGTCAGCTCAGGTCGACCGGCACGAAGATCTGTGCATTATCGCGCTGGATCAGCAGAGCAAGACTGTTGCCCGCGCCCTTCACCGCGTCGCGCAACTGCTCGGGGCTCGTGACCGGGCGGCCGTTGACCGCGAGGATCACGTCGCCCGGCTGGATGCCCGCGTTGGCGGCCGGCCCGCCGGCCTGCTGCACGATCAGCCCGTGCGACAGGTTGCTGGCGCTGCGCTCCTGCGGCGACAGCGGACGCACCGCAACACCCAGGCGGCCCTGTTCGACCGGCCCGCCGTCGTTCGACGCGAGCTTCGCATCGGACATCGCGCCGAGCGTCACGCTGATCGACTTCTTCGACTTGTCGCGCCAGATCTGCAGGTCGGCCTTCGAACCGGGCTTCAGGTTCGCGATCTGCGCGGGCAGCGACGTCGAATCGGCGACCGGCGAACCGTTGACCGACAGGATCACGTCGCCCGGTTGCAGACCGGCCTTCGCGGCCGGACCGTTGGCGTCGACCGAGCTGACGAGCGCGCCGTCCGGCTTCTGCAGTCCGAACGAGCTCGCGAGCGTCTGGTTCAGCCCCTGCACGGCGACGCCGAGGCGGCCGCGGCTCACGTGGCCCGTCTTCACGAGCTCGTCCTTCACCTTGATCGCCTCGTTGATCGGGATCGCGAACGACAGGCCCTGGAAGCCGCCCGTCTGCGAGTAGATCATCGAGTTGATGCCGATCACCTCGCCCTGCAGGTTGAACAGCGGGCCGCCGGAGTTGCCGGGGTTCACCGGCACGTCGGTCTGAATGAACGGCGTGTAGTTCTCGTCCGGCAGCGCGCGCGACTTCGCGCTGATGATGCCCGACGTGACCGTGTTGTCGAAGCCGTACGGCGAGCCGATCGCGACGACCCACTGGCCGACCTTGCTCTGCGCCGGGTCGCCGATCTTCACGGTCGGCAGGCCGCTCGCGTCGATCTTCAGCACGGCGACGTCGGACTGCTTGTCGGAGCCGACGACCTTCGCCTTGTATTCGCGCTTGTCGGTCAGCTTGACCGTGACGACGTTCGCGCCGTCGATCACGTGTGCATTGGTGAGGATGTATCCGTCGGAACTGACGATGAAGCCCGACCCGAGACTCGCGCTCGGCTGGTCGTCCGGCTGCGCGTCGCCGCCCATGCCCGGCACCTGGCCGTAGAAGTGCTTGAAGAACTGGTAGAACGGGTCGCTCGGATCGATCGGCAGTTGCGGTTGCGGCGCGCGCCGCGACACCTGCTTCACGACATGCTTCGCGCTGATGTTCACGACCGCCGGGCCGTAGGTCTCGACGAGCCCGGAGAAATCGGGAATGCCGGTCTTGGCCGCGGCTTCGGCCGGCATCAATGCGGCCGCCTGCGCGGGCGTGATGATCTGCGGATCGGCGCGGCGCGTGCCGGCGAAATAGCCGGCCGACAGGGCAGCCGCCACGGCGACCGCGACGGTGCCGCGCGCAAGGAATCGGGTGTTCATCGTAGGACCTCCTCTTTGTTAGGACGCAGCGTAACGACCCTGACTTAAAGGAGGCTTAATCAGCCTTAAGCGGCGCTTAAGCGGCTGCCGGCACCCGGCCCGCGCCGCCCTCGCCGGACGCCCCCTTCAGACGGATTCGGAAGGCTGCGGCGCCGGGGCCGGCATCTCCGCATCGCGGAACACGACGCTGACGAGCAGGCCGCCCGCGGCCGCATCGCCGAGCGACACCGTCGCGCCCTGCTGCGCCGCCACGCGCTTGACGATCGCGAGCCCGAGCCCGCTGCCCGACACGTCGGTGCGCGCGCGCGCCGTGCTGTCGCGATAGAAGCGGTCGAACACGCGCTCGCGCTCGGCCGCCGGAATGCCCGGCCCGCTGTCGGCGATCTGCACGCAGGCGCGGCCGGCCGCGTCGCGCGTGAGCGACACGTCGATGCGGCCGCCGTCCGGCGTGTACTTCACCGCGTTGTCGAGCAGGTTGCCGAACATCACGCGCAGCGCGCCGACGTCCGCGACGACGCTCGCCGCGCGCGTTTCCTCGAAGCCGAGATCGATGTCGTGCCGCTGCGCGAGCGGCGCATGCGCGGCCACGCATTCGGCGAGCAGCGCCTGCAGGTCGACCGGTTCGCGCATCGTCGCGCCGTCCGGCTCGGCGCGCGCGAGCGCGAGCAGTTGCTCGGTGAGACGCGTCGCGCGCGACACGCCGTCCTGGAGATCCGCGATCGCCTCGCGGCGCGACGCATCGTCCTTCGCACGGGCGACGAGCTGCGCCTGGATCTGCACGGCCGCGAGCGGCGTGCGCAATTCGTGCGCGGCGTCGGCGACGAACGCCTTCTGCGTGTCGAGCGCCGCCGACAGGCGCGCGAGCAGCCCGTTCAGCGCCCGCACGAGCGGCTGCACCTCGAGCGGCAGGCGCGCGTCGGGCAGCGCATCGAGCGCTTCCGGCCGGCGCGCCTCGACCGCGCGCGTCACGCGCGCGAGCGGCGCGAGCCCGCGCCCGACGATCCCCCACACGGCCGCGCCGAGGAACGGCAGCAGCACGATCAGCGGCCACAGCGTGCGCAGCGCGACGTTCGCCGCCAGCCGGTTGCGCACCGACAGCGGCTGCGCGAGCTGCACGACGTTGTCGCCGACGATCGCGCCGTACACGCGCCATTCGCCGCGATCGGTGCGCTCGGTCGAGAAGCCGAGCTCCGCGCGCGGCGCGATCGGCGCGCGCGGATGCGAGAAGTACATCAGCACGCCGTTGCGATTCCAGATCTGGATCACGATGCCTTCGTCGCCGTTGGTGCGCGAGCCGAACACCTGCGAGAACGGCTCCGACGGGAGTGCCGCCGCGATTTCCTGCAACTGGTAGTCGAACAGCTCGTTCGCTTCGGCGAGCGCCTGCCGGTAGATGAGCCAGCCCGCCATGCCCACGCCCGCGACGACGATCGCGAGCAGCCAGATCAGCAATTGATGACGAATCGACCGCACGCGTCAGCTTTCCTTGACGACCATGTAGCCGAGCCCGCGCACGTTGCGAATCAGGTCCGAGCCGAGCTTCTTGCGCAGCGCGTGGATATAGACCTCGACCGTGTTGCTGCCGATCTCCTCGCCCCAGCCGTACATCTTCTCCTCGAGCTGGCTCTTCGACAGCACCGCGCCCGGCCGCGCGAGCAGCGCCTCGAGCAGCGCGAACTCGCGCGCGGACAGCGCGACGGGCGCACCGTCGAGCGTCACCTGGTGCGACGCGGGATCGAGCGTGAGCGCGCCGTGGCGGATCAGCGACTCGCTGCGTCCGGCCTGGCGGCGGATCAGCGCGCGCATCCGCGCGCCCAGCTCGTCGAGATCGAACGGCTTGACGAGGTAATCGTCGGCGCCGGCGTCGAGCCCCTTCACGCGATCGGCGACCGCGTCGCGCGCGGTGACGATCAGCACCGGCAGCGCCAGCCCGCGCCCGCGCAGCGTGCGCAGCACGTCGATGCCGTCGCGTTTCGGCAGGCCGAGATCGAGCAGCAGCAGATCGTACGTCTCGCCGCCGAGCGCCGTGAGCGCGGCGTCGCCGTCCTGCACCCAGTCGACCGCAAAGCCGTCCGAGCGCAGCGCCTTGCGCACGCCTTCGGCAATCATTCGATCATCTTCGACAAGCAGAATCCGCATCGGGACAGGCATCCATGGGCGAGTCAAACACGGCGACCATTGTAGCGCCGCGCATCGCGTGCGCGGCACCGTGCAATGCAACAGTAAGGCGGATTGCAAGGGGCCTGCCCCGACTTGTCTCTACAATGTGCGCTTCGGCGCCCCCGCGCGTCCTGCCCGAGCCCCCTGCTTTTCCCGTATTCGCCCATGCCGATTTCCGATCTTTCCGCCCGGTTCGTCCCCCGCGCCCGCGTCTGCCTGCGGGCAGCCGCCGTCGTCGCCACGTGCACGGCCCTCGCGTTCGCGCCGTCCGCGCAGGCCCGCAAGAAATCCCACAAGGAAGCGCGCAAGACCGCCGTCGTGTCGCCGGCCGCGCGCGCGGCCGGCCTGCCGGCATCCGTGCTCGTCGCGCTGCAGCGCGCGAAGGTGCCGGCGTCGGCGATGAGCGTCGTCGTCGAGCGCGTCGGCGATCCGCAACCGCTGATCGCATGGAATGCGAACCGGCCGATGCTGCCGGCCTCGACGATGAAGCTCGTGACGACCTTCTCGGGCCTGTCGATCCTCGGCCCCGACTACCGCTGGCGCACGACCGCGTACACGGACGGCACGGTCGACCCCGACGGCACGCTGCAAGGCAACCTGTACATCAAGGGCACCGGCGATCCGAAGCTCGTGCCCGAAGAACTGATCGACCTCGTCGACAAGCTGCGCAAGGCCGGCGTCAAGCGCGTGGCCGGCGGCCTCGTGCTCGACAAGAGCTATTTCGCTGCGTCGACGCGCGACCTGCCGTCGTTCGACGACGATGTCAGCGCGCCGTACAACGTCGGCCCCGATCCGTTGCTGTATGCATTCAAGGCCGTGTCGTTCACGGTCACGCCGGGCGATGACGGCAAGGTCGCCGTCGACGTGCTGCCGCCGCTCGCGAACCT
This sequence comes from Burkholderia sp. MSMB1835, assembly GCF_001526365.1. NCBI lineage: Bacteria > Pseudomonadati > Pseudomonadota > Betaproteobacteria > Burkholderiales > Burkholderiaceae > Burkholderia > Burkholderia sp. MSMB1835. The sequence goes on along the minus strand of NZ_LOYP01000050.1, from coordinate 162,114 downwards.
GTCGATCGACAACCAGCTCGTCGAAGGCTCGGGTTCGTGCAGCGCGGCCGCCGCGGCTGCGCGCCCGACGCTGACGGCCGGCGGCGGGATCATGACCGCGTCGTTCGCCGGCGACTACCCGCTGCGCTGCGGCGCGCACACGACCAACCTCGCGATCCTCGATCACACGACGTTCTTCGCCCGCGGCTTCCTCGCGCTGTGGCAACAGGACGGCGGCACGATCGCGGGGCCCGTGAGCGAGGGCAAGGTGCCGGCCACCGCGCGGCCGCTCGCCGTGCATCACAGCCCGGTGCTCGGCAGCATCGTCTACGACATCAACAAGTTCAGCAACAACGTGATGGCGCGCAACCTGTTCCTCACGATCGGCGCGGTCAGCGGCAAGCCGCCCGCGACGCCCGAGCAGTCGAGCCGTGCGATCCAGGCGTTCCTGCAGAAAAACGGCATCGCGATGCCCGACCTCGTGCTCGAGAACGGCTCGGGGCTGTCGCGCGAAGAGCACGTGAGCGCGCTGTCGCTCGCCGCGCTGCTGCAGGCCGCGAACGCGAGCCTCGTCGCGCAGGCGTTCGTCGATTCGCTGCCGATCGCGGGCATCGACGGCACGATGAAGAACCGCCTCACCAACGCGGGCGTGCTCGGCAACGCGCACATCAAGACCGGCACGCTGCGCGACGTGCGCGCGATCGCCGGCTACGTCGCCGGGGCGGACGGGCAGAGCTACGTCGTCGTCAGCTTCATCAACAACGATCACGCGGAAGGCGCGCGCGCCGCGCACGACACGCTGCTCGAGTGGATCTACGCGGGCGCGCACTGACGATCCGTGCGGCGTGCAACGTGCGGCGTGCAGCGCGCAGCGGGCCGTCGCGACAGGGCGGCCTACGCGCCCCACGCACCGCGTCGCCCGCGAAAATCTCGCGCCGCGCGGTTTGAAACGCCCGCGCCACCGTCGCGCGACGCCCCGTGCGCGCGCCGCGCCCACAAAACGGGGCCGCACCGCCCGGCCCCGTGCAGTACGGGTTCCGTAGAAACCCTATCCTCTGAGGGAACCCTCTACGCTGCCCCCTCGCCTAGCGCGTGGCGATTGCGTAGGCTGTTGGCCTGACCGATATCTACAACGGGCCACACGCCCGGCCTCATGGCTTGCAGGGGAACGAAGGAGACACGCCCATGCGATTCGACGTCGAATTGCTTCTGCTCGCGCTGGCGCCCGTCTTCCTGCTCTGCATCGCGTGGGAGGCCTGGCACTTCGCCCGCACCCGTGCGCAGGACCGCATCTATGCGTGGCGCGACACGCTGTGCAACGCAGCGCTCGCGCTGATGCACCAGGGCGCCGACAAGATCGCCTGGCTGTTCGTGATCCCCGTCTATGCGTACTGCTACCGCCACTATCGCGTCTACACGTGGCACGACGGCTGGCTGTCGTTCGCGGTGCTGTTCGTCGCGCAGGACTTCCTCTACTACGTGTTTCATCGCGCGAGCCATCGCGTGCGCTGGCTGTGGGCCGCGCACGTCGTGCACCACTCGTCCGAGCGCATGAATTTCTCGACCGCGTTCCGCCAGAGCCTGATGTACCCGATCGCGGGCATGTGGCTGTTCTGGCTGCCGCTCGCGTTCGTCGGCTTTCCGCCGCAACAGATCGTCGGCATCGTGCTGATCAACCTCGCGTTCCAGTTCTTCGTGCACACGCAGGCGATCGGCAAGCTCGGCTGGCTCGAATTCGTGCTGAACACGCCGTCGATCCACCGCGCGCACCATGCACGCAACGCGCGCTACATCGACCGCAATTACGCAGGCGTCCTCGTGATCTGGGATCGCCTGTTCGGCAGCTATGTCGAGGAAACGCCCGACGATCCGCCGCGTTACGGAATCGTCGAGCGGCTCGGCTCGAACAACCCGCTCGTCGCGACGTTCCACGAGTGGGCGGCGATGGCGTCCGACGCGTGGCGCGTCGGCGGATGGCGCAACAAGCTGCGCGCGATTTTCGGCCCGCCCGAATGGGCGAGCGCTTATCATGCGCAGATCGCCGAGGCCGCGAACCCGGATCCGCGCACCGTGCCGCAGGCGGCTGCGCGCGACCGATAAACCGTTTCAGCCAACGGCCGCCGCGCAGCCCGGAACCGAGCAGGCACGCGGCAGATGAGAAACACATCAGGGCCATATCTACGAGGAGATCGAACGATGCAGACACAACAACACGCCCCTTCCCGCACGCGCCGGCGCATGCTGCGCACCGCGCAAGTCGCGATCGCCGGCGCCGCGCTCGCGCTGCTCGCCGCATGCGGCGGCGGCGACGACAACAACGGCAGCAGCGCGTCGAACACGCCGCCGTCGGGCGTGAAGATGCAGATCGTGTCGTTCGGCGACAGCCTGTCCGACGTCGGCACCTACTCGCAGATCAAGCTCGGCTTCGGCGGCGGCCGCTTCACGACCAACCCGGGCCAGGTCTGGACGCAGGACGTCGCCCAGTACTACGGCGACACGCTGCAGCCCGCGAACCAGGGCGGCTTCGGCATCCCGCTGCAGGCGACGGGCGGCCTCGGCTACGCGCAAGGCGGCTCGCGCGTGACGCTGCAGCCGGGCATCGGCCACGCGGACGCCAGCGTGCCGAACCCCGACTACGCCCAGGCGACGACGACGCCGATCGCCGACCAGGTCAAGCAGTACCTGACGCAGCACGGCAGCTTCAACGCCGGCCAGATCGTGCTGATCAACGGCGGCGCGAACGACATCTTCTACCAGGCCCAGGTCGCGCAGGCGCAAGGCAACACGCCGGCCGCGCAACTCGCGGCGGCGCAGGCGATCGGCCTGGCCGCGCAGCAGCTGGGCGGGATCGTCCAGCAGATCGTCGCGGCGGGCGCGACGCACGTGTTCGTCGCGAACGTGCCGGACATCGGCGGCACGCCGCTCGCGCTGCAAGGCGGCGCGAGCACGCAGGCCGCGTTCACGCAACTGTCGGGGCTGTTCAACAAGACGCTCGTCGGCACGCTCGCCGCGCTGAAGGTCGACCCGACGAAGTACGTGGTGGTCGATTCGTTCACGTGGCAGGACGGCATCGCGGCCAACTACCAGGCGAACGGCTTCAGCGTGTCGAATACGGACACCGCGTGCAACCTGAAGGCGATGGTCCAGGCCGCCACGCAGTACGGCGTCGCGAATGCGACCGCGTTCGGCTCGTCGCTGTTCTGCTCGCCGCAGACCTACACGGTCGCGAACGCGGACCAGACCTACATGTTCGCCGACACGGTCCACCCGACGACGCACCTGCACGCGCTGTTCGCGCAATACGTCGAACAGCAGATCGCGAAATCCGGCGTCGGCAAGTAAGCCGCCGGCCACGCGCCCAAACGAAAACGCCCGACCGGTTCGCCGGTCGGGCGTTTTTCATTCGGCAGGCGCCTGCGCGCGTCAGTCGCGCGCTTCGAATGCCGCCGCCGCGCGGCCGAGGCGATCGTTGACCGCGATCCATTCGACGGTCTCGGGCAGCTTCTCGACGAGGATGCGCGCGACCTGCGCGCGATCGAGCGCTCGCAGCATCCCGTACAGGTCGCGTGCATAGGCCTGCGGATCTTCCGGCGCCGCGACGAAATGCACGCCGTCGGCCTGCGCCCAGTGTCCTGCCCGCGACGCGCGGGCGACGAGCGCGACGCGCTCGCCGTCGGTTTGCGCGGCCGCGAGCAGCGGCTCGAGTGCGTCGAACGGCAGCAGCGCGAGCGGCGTACGCGGCGCGTAATGCGCTTTCAGCGTGCCCGACGCGCGCGGCGCGGTCGCGTCGCTGCCGTCCGGCAGCTTCGGCGCGCGGCCGAGCACGTCGGCGATCTGCTGCGGCGTCACGTGGCCCGGGCGCAGCAGCGCCGGGAAGCCGCGCGACAGATCGAGGATCGTCGACTCGATGCCGACTTCCGATGCGCCGCCGTCGAGCACGTGCACGGTATCGCCGAATTCGTCGCGCACGTGTTGCGCGGTCGTCGGGCTCACGTGGCCGAACCGGTTCGCGGACGGCGCGGCCACGCCGCCGTGGCCGCCGCGCCGCGCGCTGAACGCGGCCAGCAGCGCCTGCGCGACCGGATGCGACGGACAGCGCAGCCCGACCGAATCCTGCCCGCCGCTCACGGCATCCGGAATACGCGCATGACGCTTCAGAATCAGCGTGAGCGGCCCCGGCCAGAACGCATCGATCAGCGCGTGCGCGTCGGCCGGCAGATCGTCGGCCCAGTAGCCCGGATCGCCGCCGGGCGGCAGATGCACGATCACCGGATGGTTCGCGGGCCGCCCTTTCGCCGCATAGATGCGCGCGACGGCCTCGGGATTCGCCGCGTCGCCGCCGAGCCCGTAGACGGTTTCGGTCGGAAACGCGACGAGCTGGCCCGCGTCGAGCAACGCGGCGGCCGCGTCGATCTGCGCGGGCGTCACGTGCTTCGGGAGATCGATGGACATCGGCCCGCGCCTCAGTCGAGCGGCACGCGCAGCAGTTGCGCGCACGCGTTGGCGGCGGCGACGGCTTCGTCGCGCGTCTCGGCCGTGAAGTTCACGTGGCCCATCTTGCGGCCGACGCGCGCTTCTTCCTTGCCGTACAGGTGCAGATGCGCGGCCGGCATCGCGGCGACCGCGTCCCACGGCGGCGTGACGGCATCGGCTGCCGCGCCGTCGGGGAACCACACGTCGCCGAGGATGTTCAGCATCGCGGCCGGCGAATGCTGGCGCGGGTTGCCGAGCGGCATGCGCGTCATCGCGCGCACCTGCTGCTCGAACTGGCTCGTTGCGCACGCATCGACCGTGTAGTGGCCGGAGTTGTGCGGACGCGGCGCCATTTCGTTCGCGACGAACGAGCCGTCCTCCAGCACGAAGAACTCGACGCACAGCACGCCGACGTAGCCGAGCGTATCGGCGATCCGCACGGCCGCCTGCTGCGCCTCTTCGACGCGCGCGGCATCGGCCGCCGGCGCCGGCACGACCGTCAGCGCGAGGATGCCGTCGTGATGCACGTTCTGCGCGAGCGGGAACGCGGCCGAGCGGCCATCCGCGCCGCGCGCGATCAGCGCCGACACCTCGTATTTCAGCGGCAGGCGCTTCTCCAGCACGCACGGCACGCCGCCGAGCGCGGCATGCGCGTCGCGTGCTTCCTGCGCGGTGGCGACGCGCACCTGGCCCTTGCCGTCGTAGCCGAGGCGGGCCGTCTTCAGGATGCCCGGCAGCACCGCGTCGAGCGCGGCATCGTCGAGCGCGGCGAGCGCCGCCGCCGATTCGATCACGACGTGCGGCGCGACCGGCACGCCCGACGCCTCGATGAAACGCTTCTCCGCGATCCGGTCCTGCGCGACCGCGACGCAGCGGCCGGCCGGTGCGACGAACGTCGTGCGCGCGAGGAAATCGAGGCTCGCGGCCGGCACGTTCTCGAATTCCGTCGAGACGGCCTCGCACAGGTCCGCCAGTTCGGCGAGTGCGGCTTCGTCGTCGTACGCCGCGCGCAGATGGCGATCGGCGACCGCGCCGGCGGGGCTCGCCGGATCGGGATCGAGCACGGCGACGCGATAGCCCATCGACTGGGCGGCAAAGCAGAACATGCGGCCGAGCTGGCCACCGCCGACCATGCCCAGCCACGCGCCGGGCAGGATCGGGGAAACGGAATCAGGAGTTGCGGTCATGTCAGTGGTCGGTCGCGGCGGAACGCGGAAATGCCCGCCGCAGTAGGAAAATCCGGCGCCGGCCGCATCGTGAGGCCGCGCGCCATGCCGTCATGCCAGCGGCGGCAGCACCATCGCGTGCGCGGCTTCGTTCTGGCGCACGCGGAACGCCGCGAGCCGGTTCGCGTAGTCGACCGAGTTGCCGGACAGGATCGACACCGCGAACAGCGCGGCGTTCGCGGCGCCGGCCTCGCCGATCGCGAACGTCGCGACGGGCACGCCCTTCGGCATCTGCACGATCGAGTGCAGCGAATCGACGCCCTTCAGGTACTTGCTCGCGACCGGCACGCCGAGCACCGGCACCGTGGTCTTCGCGGCCAGCATGCCGGGCAGGTGCGCGGCGCCGCCGGCGCCCGCGATGATCGCGCGCAGCCCGCGCTCGCGCGCCTTCTCCGCATAGTCGAACATCTCGTCGGGCATCCGGTGCGCGGACACGACCTTCGCTTCGTACGGCACGCCGAATTCCTGCAGGATCGCGACCGCGTTCTTCATCACGTCCCAGTCGGAACTCGAACCCATCAGCACGCCGACGAGCGGCGCGCTGTGCGTGTGGGCAGTTTGCTTTTCATTCATTTCGTGTGTTCCCGTCGACCGGAGCGAGTGCTTCAGCACTGACTCCGGTCCCATGCAAAGCTCCGTCAGGCGAGCGCCTGGCCCGTGATGCGCTCGAGCGCTTCCTGATACTTCGCGGCCGTCTTCTCGACGACGTCGGCCGGCAGCGCCGGCGCCGGCGCCGTCTTGCCCCACGGCTGCGCCTCGAGCCAGTCGCGCACGAACTGCTTGTCGAACGACGGCGGGTTCGTGCCGACTTCATACTGGTCGGCCGGCCAGAAGCGCGACGAATCGGCGGTCAGCACTTCGTCCATCAGGTACAGCTTGCCGTGGTTGTCGAGGCCGAATTCGAACTTCGTGTCGGCGATGATGATGCCGCGCGTCGCCGCGTAATCGGCCGCTTCCCTGTACAGGCGAATCGAGATGTCGCGGATCGTCGCGGCCAGCTCGGTGCCGATGCGGCGCTCGGTTTCCTCGAACGTGATGTTCTCGTCGTGCTCGCCCATCTCGGCCTTCGCGGCCGGCGTGAAGATCGGCTCGGGCAGCTTCTGCGCGTTCTGCAGGCCTTCCGGCAGTTGCACGCCGCACACGGCGCCCGACGCCTGGTATTCCTTCCAGCCGCTGCCGGCCAGATAGCCGCGCACGACCGCTTCGATCATGATCGGCTCGAGACGCTTGACGACCACGCCGCGGCCCTTCACCTGCTCGACCTCGTCGGCCGCGACGACCGCTTCCGGCGCGTCGCCCGTCAGGTGATTCGGCACGATGTGCGCGAGCTTGTCGAACCAGAAGTTCGCCATCTGGTTCAGCACGCGGCCCTTGTTCGGAATCGGCTCGCCCATCACCACGTCGAAGGCCGACAGGCGATCGGTCGTGACGATCAGGAGCTTGTCGTTGCCGACCGCGTAGTTATCGCGAACCTTGCCGCGACCGAGGAGCGGCAGCGAGCGGAGCGTGGATTCGTAAAGGGTAGACATCGTCTTTTCGCAGATAAGGAGCCAAACAAAAAGGGAAACGCCGTTCCCCGCGGCAGGCGGGAACGGCGGTCTTGCAATACGTCGGCGAACCGGCGGGCGCAGCGCCCGGACGGCTGCCGGCCGGCCCTCGTTCGGCCGGACGGAACGGCTGCCGGGGCCGGACCGGATCCGGCCGGCCTGGCGGCCCGCCCATGCCCGGCGGCAGAACCGGGCGGGGCAATCGTACTACAGTCTCAGCGCACGACCTGTGCGAGCGCACCCGACTTGTACTGCTCGGCGATCTTGTCGAGCGACACCGGCTTGATCTTGGCGGCCTGGCCTTCGCAGCCGAACGCGAGGTAACGGTCGACGCAGACCTTCTTCGCGGCTTCGCGCGCGGGCTTCAGGTAGTCGCGCGGATCGAACTTGCCCGGATTCTCGAACAGGTAGCGGCGGATCGCGCCGGTGATCGCGAGACGCAGGTCGGTGTCGATGTTGATCTTGCGCACGCCGTGCTTGATGCCTTCCTGGATTTCCTCGACCGGCACGCCGTAGGTTTCCTTCATGTCGCCGCCGAATTCGCGGATCTCGGCCAGCAGTTCCTGCGGCACCGACGACGAACCGTGCATCACGAGGTGCGTGTTCGGGATGCGCGCGTGGATTTCCTTGATGCGCTGGATCGACAGGATGTCGCCCGTCGGCTTCTTCGAGAACTTGTACGCGCCGTGCGACGTGCCGATCGCGATCGCGAGCGCATCGCACTGCGTGAGCTTCACGAAGTCGGCGGCTTGCTCCGGATCGGTCAGCAGCTGCTCGCGGGTCATCGTGCCTTCCGCGCCGTGGCCGTCTTCCTTGTCGCCCTTCATCGTCTCGAGCGAGCCCAGCACGCCGAGCTCGGCTTCGACCGTCACACCGATCGAGTGCGCCATCTCGACGACCTTGCGCGACACGTCGACGTTGTACTCGTACGACGCGACCGTCTTGCCGTCGGCTTCGAGCGAACCGTCCATCATCACGCTCGTGAAGCCGCTGCGGATCGCGGCCGTGCAGACCGCCGGCGACTGGCCGTGGTCCTGGTGCATCACGACCGGAATGTGCGGATACGATTCGACCGCCGCTTCGATCAGGTGGCGCAGGAACGGCTCGCCCGCATACTTACGCGCGCCGGCCGATGCCTGCATGATCACGGGCGCGCCGACCTGATCCGCCGCCGCCATGATCGCCTGGACCTGCTCCAGGTTGTTCACGTTGAAGGCCGGCAGGCCGTAACCGTGCTCTGCCGCGTGGTCCAGCAATTGACGCATTGATACGAGAGGCATTGTGGAACTCCTTGGAATGAAAACCGGTGCGCCCTGACGCCGGCGCGGCGCTCGCTCCCGGTCCAGACCGGGGCGGCACGGCGCGGCTGAGCGTCGAATAGCCGCATTTTATCGCGAAGCGCCTCCGATTCCGACCGCCGGGTAGCGCCCGCTCGCAATTTGTTACGTTCGCACGGCACAATCCGGCCAAAAAGGAGAAAAAAAGCCGCGCGGGGCTTCGGACCCCGCGCGGCTTTCGCGCAAAAAACGGTGCCGGATCGATTCCGGCCGATCCGGGCCGCAGGCCGCGAGCCGGCTCGATGCGGCTCGGGCGGCGCTCAATAATGCTCGCCGACTCGTACGATCTTCAGCGTGTTGGTGCCGCCCGCCTGCCCCATCGGCTCGCCGACGGTCAGCACGACCATGTCGCCGTGCTGCACGTAACCCTGCTTGACGACGATCTCGAGCGCCGCCTGCAGCGCCGAATCGCGGTCGCTGTTGAAGTCGACGTGCAGCGGCGTCACGTTGCGGTACAGCGCCATCGTGCGCTCGCTGCCGACGCGCGGCGTCAGCGCGAAGATCGGCACGTGCGTGTAGTGACGCGACATCCACAGCGCGGTCGCACCCGATTCGGTCAGCGCGACGATCGCCTTCGCGCCGAGGTGATACGCGGTGAACAGCGCGCCCATCGCGATCGACTGATCGATCCGCGTGAACGTGCGGTCGAGGAAATCCTTGTCCAGCTCGACATGCTCCGACTTTTCCGCCTCGACGCACACGGCCGCCATTGTCTCGATCGTGACGACCGGGTACTTGCCGGCGGCCGTCTCGGCCGACAGCATCACCGCGTCGGTGCCGTCGAGCACCGCGTTCGCGACGTCCGACACTTCCGCGCGGGTCGGCACCGGTGCGTAGATCATCGATTCCATCATCTGCGTCGCGGTGATCACGAGCTTGTTCGACTCGCGCGCCATCCGGATCATCCGCTTCTGCAACGCCGGCACGGCCGCGTTGCCCACTTCCACCGCGAGGTCGCCGCGCGCGACCATGATGCCGTCGGATGCGTCGAGGATGCTCTGCAGCGCCGGAATCGCTTCCGCGCGCTCGATCTTCGCGATCATCTTCGGCTTGATGCCGTACGGCGCGCCCGCGATGTTCGCGAGCTGGCGCGCCATTTCCATGTCGGTCGCGTTCTTCGGGAACGACACCGCGACGAGGTCCGCGCCGAGCGACATCGCGGTGCGGATGTCCTCCATGTCCTTCGCGGTCAGCGCCGGCGCCGACAGGCCGCCGCCCTGGCGGTTGATCCCCTTGTTGTTCGACAGCTCGCCGCCCACCTTGACGGTCGTGTGGATCTCGTCGCCGAGCACGCGCTCGACGGTCAGCACGATCAGCCCGTCGTTCAGCAGCAGCAGGTCGCCCGGCTTCAGGTCGCGCGGCAGTTCCTTGTAGTCGAGGCCGACGCGCTCGTCGTTGCCGAGTTCGCAGCCCGCATCGAGGATGAACGGCTGCCCCGGCACGAGCGTGGTCTTGCCGTTCTCGAACTTGCCGACGCGGATCTTCGGGCCCTGGAGGTCGGCCATGATCGCGATCTCGCGGCCGACCTTGCGGGCGGCCTCGCGCACCATTTCGGCGCGCTGGCGGTGATCGTCGGCCGTGCCGTGCGAAAAATTGAGCCGCACGACGTCGAGGCCCGCCTGCATCATCTGCAGCAGAGTCTCCGGCGAACTGGAGGCCGGGCCGATCGTGGCGACTATCTTGGTGGCGCGCTGCATGAAACTCCTCATCTGGATCAAGGTGGATGCGCTGGGTGAAACGCTGCGAGAGCCGGAAGCGGCAGGCCCAGCGGCGGCCGCTCCGGGGAGCGTGCCGGTGCTTGCGCCCGGCATCGCTTTGTTCTGAATCTCGTGGTGCTGCACGGCCGCGTCGCCGGCGGCCGCCGGTGCGCGCGGGGCCGAGTTCGCCCGCGCGGGCGCGCGTTTGCGCTTGCCCGCGCCGGCCGGCTGCTCCGCTTTCGCGGAGCGCACGGCCTTCGTCGCCCCTGCGCGCGTCGCCACGCTCAGGCCGCCCGCGTTTCGAGCACTTCCACCGCCGGCAGCTTCTTCCCCTCGAGGAACTCGAGGAAGGCGCCGCCGCCCGTCGAGATGTAGCTGACCTGGTCGTGGATGCCGTACTTCGCGATGGCCGCGAGCGTGTCGCCGCCGCCCGCGATCGAGAACGCGGACGATTTGGCGATCGCTTCGGCGAGCGTCTTCGTGCCGTTGCCGAACTGGTCGAACTCGAACACGCCGACCGGGCCGTTCCAGACGATCGTGCCGGCCTTCTCGAGCTGGCTCGCGAGCGCGCGGGCCGTATCGGGGCCGATGTCGAGGATCATGTCGTCCGCCTCGATGTCGGCGACCTGCTTCACCGTGGCCGCGGCCGTCGGCGAGAATTCCTTCGCGGTGACGACGTCGGTGGGGATCGGCACCGACGCGCCGCGCTCGCGCGCTTCGTCGATGATCGCCTTCGCCTCGGCGACGAGATCGGCTTCCGCGAGCGACTTGCCGATCGACAGGCCGGCCGCGAGCATGAACGTGTTCGCGATGCCGCCGCCGACGATCAACTGGTCGACCTTGCCGGCCAGCGACTTCAGGATGGTCAGCTTGGTCGACACCTTGGAACCGGCGACGATCGCGACCAGCGGGCGCGCCGGGTTGCCGAGCGCCTTGCCGAGCGCGTCGAGTTCGGCCGCCAGCAGCGGGCCCGCGCACGCGACGGGCGCGTACTTCGCGATGCCGTGCGTGGTCGCTTCCGCGCGGTGCGCGGTGCCGAACGCGTCGTTCACGTACACGTCGCAGAGCTTCGCCATCTTTTGCGCGAGCTCGTCCGAATTCTTCTTCTCGCCCTTGTTCACGCGGCAGTTCTCGAGCAGCACGACCTGGCCCGGCGCGACGTTCACGCCGTTCTCGACCCAGTTCGATACGAGCGGCACGTCGCGGCCGAGCAGTTCGCCCAGACGCTTCGCGACCGGCGCGAGCGAGTCTTCCGGCTTGAATTCGCCTTCGGTCGGACGGCCGAGGTGCGACGTGACCATCACGGCCGCGCCGGCGTCGAGCGCGGCCCGGATGGCCGGCACGGACGCGCGCACGCGCGTGTCCTCGGTGATGTTGCCGTGATCGTCCTGCGGGACGTTCAGGTCGGCACGGATGAACACCCGCTTGCCGGCGAGCTGGCCGGCGGCGATCAGGTCGGTGAGACGCTTGACTTGGCTCATGTTGAACAGATTGAAGTAGTGGATGGGGAAAGGGGGTTCACGCTGGACGTGCGCGGGCTGCCGCGAAAGGGCGCCGGATGCGGCCGTGGCTGGCGGTTCGCATGACGCGCACGGGTAAAAAATCTCGAACGGGCATTCTAGCCGATCCACCCGGCAGACTGACCCGTGCGGCGGCGAATTCCGCCTATTTGGGATTGCGTGCGGCCGGCGGCGTGATGCTGCATCGCAACAACGCCCGGGCCGCTCCGGTCGGCACGCGGCCGGCCGGGGCAGCGAATCATCAGAACATCAGGCGCAGCGCGGTGAACACGAGCATGCCGACGACGATCGTGCCGAGCATGCTGCGCCGCCACAAAAACCAGCCGAGGCCGGCGAGCGCCGCGTAGAGCGGATGATTGGACAGCCCGAACGACAGCCCCGCCGGCGTTTCGAGCACGTCGGGCAGCACGACGGCGACCAGCGCGGCGGCCGGCGCGTAGCGCAGCGCGCGCTGCGCGCGTTCGGGCAGCACGGTACGCTCGCCGCCGATCAGGAACAGCGCGCGCGTGACGGCCGTGACGATCGTCATCCCGACGATGACGATCCAGATCTCGGTCGCGTTCATTCGATGTCCTTTTCGTGCACGGTTTCGGTCCGGATGCGCCGCCAGTCGGCGCGCTCGACGAAGAAATCGGCCGCGCAGCCGGCCGCGAGCGCGGCGAACACCGCCAGCGGCAGCGCGAGCCGGTACGGCAGGTCGAACGCGATCAGCGCCACGATCCCGGCGACCGCGACGGCCGCGAGCGTCGAACGGTTCGCGACCGCCGACACCATGATCGGGATCAGCGCGAGCGTGCCGGCCAGCTCCAGTCCCCAGCTCGCGGGAAAGATGCTCGCGAGCAGGATGCCGGCGAGCGACGACACCTGCCAAGACGCCCAGCTCGCGAGCGCCATCCCCCAGAAATACGCCTCCTTGCCCGGCACGCGGCCGTACGCGAAGCCCTGTTTCTGGAACAGCAGGTAGATCACGTCGCCGTTGAAATAGCCGATCGCGAGGCGCCGCCACAGCGGCAGGTAGGAAAAATGGGGCGCCAGCCCGGCGCTGAAGATCACGAAGCGCAGGTTGACCATCGCGGCCGTGAGCAGCACGGTCCAGATCGGCAGCTTCGCCGCGAGGAGCGGCAGCACCGCGAGCTGCGACGAGCCCGCGTAGACGAACAGCGACATCGCGCTCGCCTGCCCGAGCGTCATCACGGACTTGCTCATCGCGATGCCGGTGACGAGCCCCCAGGACAGGATCGCCATCAGTGTCGGGGAATAGTCGCGCGCGCCCTGGATCAGCGCGAAGCGGTCGGTGGCGGACAATCGAGCGAGCATGGGAAAGGCGGGCTGCAGCGGGCGGTTCGTCCGGGCGCCGGCGTCTCCCGCCGGCAAGGCCCGTCGTTATTGGAATCGGTACCGGCCGATTATAGCCCCGACCCTGTGCCGACCGACCGGATCGCCGCCAAATGACGCTAAAATAAGCGTCTTTCCGGCTCAACGCTGCATACAACCCGCAGCACCCCACCGCTTCCAGGAGAATCCTATGTCAATGGCCGACCGCGACGGCAAGATCTGGATGGACGGCAAGCTGATCGACTGGCGCGACGCCAAGATCCACGTCCTGACCCACACGCTGCACTACGGCATGGGCGTCTTCGAGGGCGTACGCGCGTACAAGGCGGCCGACGGCAGCACCGCGATCTTCCGCCTGCGCGAGCACACCAAGCGTCTGCTGAATTCGGCGAAGATCTTCCAGATGGACGTGCCGTTCGACCGCGAAACGCTCGAAGCCGCGCAACTCGCGGTCGTGCGCGAGAACCGGCTCGAGTCGTGCTACCTGCGCCCGATCATCTGGGTCGGCTCCGAAAAGCTCGGCGTGGCCGCGAAGGGCAACACGATCCACGTCGCGATCGCCGCGTGGCCGTGGGGCGCGTATCTCGGCGAAGAAGGCCTCGCGAAGGGCATCCGCGTGAAGACGTCGTCGTTCACGCGCCATCACGTGAACGTGTCGATGGTGCGCGCGAAGGCGTCGGGCTGGTACGTGAACTCGATTCTCGCGAACCAGGAAGCGACGGCCGACGGCTACGACGAAGCGCTGCTGCTCGACGTCGACGGCTACGTGTCCGAAGGCTCCGGCGAGAACTTCTTCCTCGTGAACAACGGCAAGCTGTACACGCCCGACCTGTCGTCGTGCCTCGACGGCATCACGCGCGACACGGTCATCACGCTCGCGAAGGACGCCGGCATCGACGTGATCGAGAAGCGCATCACGCGCGACGAGGTCTACACGGCCGACGAAGCGTTCTTCACCGGCACGGCCGCCGAAGTCACGCCGATCCGCGAGCTCGACAACCGCACGATCGGCAGCGGCGCGCGCGGCCCCGTCACGGAAAAGCTCCAGTCGGCGTTTTTCGATATCGTGTCGGGCAAGAACGCGAAGTACGCGCACTGGCTGACGAAGGTCTGAGCGCGCCGCGCGACCGACTGCCCCACACAAGAGTGATAAGAGAAAGTCTCATGAGTGAAATCAAGGAAATGCCGCTGGTCGAGCTGACGGCCAAGGATCTTCCCGCCTACTGCCCGAACCCGGCCATGACGCGCTGGAATGCGCACCCGCGCGTGTTCATCGACGTGTCGCACGGCGAGGCGCGCTGCCCGTACTGCGGCACGCGCTACAAGCTGCGCGACGGCGAGGTCGTCAAGGGCCACTGAGCCCCGCCGGCCGGGCCCGAGGGCCTTCGATCCGCAAGGCGGCGCAGCCGGAGGTCCGGCGCGCCGCCCTTCCCCATTCTGGCAACCCGAACGCGGCGCCCGTGCGCCGTGCTTCATTACGACATCGGAAGTCGACCTGATGCGTCGAGCGCTGGTTATCGCACCGAACTGGATCGGTGACGCATTGATGGCGCAGCCGCTTTTTGCGCTGCTGAAAAAGCTCCATCCCCGCATCGCGATCGATGCCGTCGCACCCTCGTGGGTCGCGCCCGTGCTCGAGCGGATGCCCGAGATCCACGATGTCTACGCGACCGATCTCGCGCACGGCAAGCTGCAGTTGCTGCGCCGCTGGCAGCTCGCGAGCGACCTGCGCGACGTCGGCTACGACGCGGCGTACGTGCTGCCGAATTCGCTGAAGTCCGCGGTGATCCCGTGGCTCGCGAACATCCCGCTGCGGATCGGCTATACGGGCGAGCACCGCTACGGGCTGCTGAACGTGCGGCACGCGAATCCGACCAAGTCGGGCGAGCGCCCGCCGATGACGACCCACTACGCGGCGCTCGCCTACGCGCCGGGGGCGAAGCTGCCCGAGTCGATGAAGACGCTGCCCGCGCCGCGCCTGGACGCCGACCTGAACGAGACGGCGCGCGTGTCCGCCCGCTTCAATCTCGATACGCGCAAGCCGCTCGTCGTGTTCTGCCCCGGCGCCGAATATGGTCCGGCCAAGCGCTGGCCGCCCGAGCATTTCGCGTCGCTCGCGACCATCGTCCACCAGTCGTTCCCGTATACGCAGATCGTCGCGCTCGGCTCGCAGAAGGATGCGGCGGCCGCGCAGGCGATTGCCGACCACGCGCCGAACGTGCGCAACCTGTGCGGGCAGACGTCGTTGTCCGAGGCGTGCGCGCTGATCGCGCGCGCGAACGCCGTCGTCACCAACGATTCGGGGCTGATGCACGTCGCCGCCGCGCTGCGCCGGCCGCTCGTCGCGTTGTACGGATCGACCGATCCGCGCCACACCCCTCCGCTGTCGGACCTGGCGAAGGTACAATGGCTGCATCTCGAATGCAGTCCCTGCTTCGAACGCGAGTGCCCGCTCGGCCACCTGAAGTGCCTGCGCGAACTCGGTCCCGAGCAGGTATTCGGCGATTTGCGCGGCATGCTCGTCGGGCAGCGCTGACCCTGACCGGCGGCGTCGCACGGCGCGCCGGGCAATCCGATTCACCGGTGCGCGGCGGCTCGATCCGGGCCGCCATGCTGAATACGGCGCGCGATGCGCGCGAGAGACAACCCCGATGCCACGTTTTGCCCGCCTTTTCGAAGCCGCTGCCGATACGCTGAACGCCTACTACCAGGCCGTCGCGGATGCCAATCTCGACGCGCTGCTGGCGTTGTGGATCGACGAGGATTTCGCCAGCTGCGTATGGGCGGACGGCGAGCATCTGCACGGCCTCGACCAGATCCGCGGCGGGCTCGCCAACCGGCTCGCGACGCGCCCGGTCACGATCGAGCCGCTCGACATCCGCGTGTACGACAGCCTCGGCACGGTCGTCTACACGATCGCCGAAGCGCATCAGCAGGCCGACCTGACGGCCGAACCCGACATGGTTTTCGCGACGTACGTGATGATTCACGAACGCGGCGAGTGGCGTATCGCGCACATCCACGCGAGCCCGATTCCTGAACAAGCGGCCGGACAATTCGCCGCGAAGATCCGTCACGGGCAGGGTCCGCTGCACTGACGAAGAACGAAGCAACGCATTAGCGGGGCGATCATGAGTACGGCTTCTCCGCCCACCTCGCCGCTGACCGGGGCCCCGGCCCCCGACGACGATTCATTGCGCTATCGCGCACCGCGCTGGCTGCCCAACAGCCATGTGCAAACCATCGTGCCCGCGCTGTTCGCGCGGCGTCCGGTTGTCGCTTACCGGCGAGAGCGATGGGAAACCCCCGACCACGACTTCATCGATCTCGACTGGGTCGCGCATCTCGACAGCGCGGCGCCGGCGCCCGACGCGCCGCTGTTCGTGCTGTTCCACGGCCTCGAAGGCAGCTCCGGCTCGCACTACGCGCTCGCGATGATGGCGGCCGCGCGCGCGAAGGGGTGGCACGCGGTCGTCCCGCACTTCCGCAGTTGCAGCGGCGAGATCAACCGCCAGCCGCGCTTCTACCATCTCGCCGACAGCGCCGAGGTCGACTGGATCCTGCGCCGGCTCGCCGCGCAGCATCGCGGGCCGCTGGTCGCGGCCGGCGTGTCGCTCGGCGGCAACGTGCTGCTGCGCTGGCTCGGCGAGCACCGCAGCGACACGTCGATCGTGCATGCCGCCGCCGCGATCTCGACGCCGATCGACGTGCACGCCGGTGGCCGCGCGCTGTCGCAGGGGTTCGCGATGGTCTATACGCGCAGCTTCCTGAAGACGCTCAAGCGCAAGGCGCTCGCCAAGCTCGACCAGTATCCGGGGCTGTTCGACCGCGAAGCGATGCTGCAGGCCGTGACGATGCGCGACTTCGACGAAGTCGTGACCGCGCCGCTGCACGGTTTCGCGAACGCGGACGACTACTGGACGAAGGCGACCACCCGGCCGCTGCTGCCCGCGATCGACGTGCCGACGCTGATCCTCAACGCCCGCAACGACCCGTTCCTGCCCGAATCGGCGCTGCCGGGGCCTGCCGACGTGTCGCCGGCCGTCGAGCTCGACCAGCCCGCGCACGGCGGTCACGCGGGCTTCATGACCGGGCCGTTCCCCGGCCGCCTCGACTGGCTGTCGGCGCGGGTGTTCGGCTATTGCTCGAAATTCGTCGACCATGGATGACATCGTCAGGCAGGCGCTCGCCAAATGGCCGAACGTGCCGGATTGCACCGGCTGGCTGCTGCTCGACCGGCGCGGCGCCTGGCGGCTGCGCGACGACGCCGCGCAGGCGGCCGGCGAGCTCGGCTCGCCGATCCGGCATGCGGCGCTGAACGCGTTCATCGGCCGCAACTACGCGTGCGACGAGCACGGCCAGTGGTTCTTCCAGAACGGGCCGCAGCGCGTGTACGTCGAACTCGCGTATACGCCGTGGGTCGTGCGGCTCGCCGAACGCGACGGGCAGCTTGCGCTCACCGACCAGACGGGCGCCCCGTTCGAACCGGACGCGGTCTGGCTCGACGACGGCGGCGGCGTGCTGTTTCGCGATGCAGGCCCCTCCGCACGCATCGCGGCGCTGCACGATCACGACCTCGGCTTGTTTGCCGATCATGCGGACTTCGACGCGACCCCGCCCGTGCTGCGCTGGCGCAACGGGCGCACGCTGACGCTCGGCCAGCTCGCTCGCGCCGACGTGCCGGCGACGTTCGGGTTCGTCGCGAGCCCCGCGCAGCGGGCGCGCGATGCGTCGAACGACGGCCGCTGACGCGCGATCGCCATAGCCGGCGTGTCACTCGTGTCACGCCTGCCCGCCCGACGGGCCGCTATCCGCGCCCGTTCTTCTCGTCGTCGCGCTCTTCCTTGTAGCGCGCCTCGAATTCCAGCAGCCGCGCGCCGATGATCGACTGCTCGTAGAACGATACGTCCTTCGCGTCGCGCGCTTCCTTCAGTTGCCGGATAGCCGACGGCCACGCGCCGTCTAGCGCCAGTTTCTCCGCCAGCGCCCGGCGCCGCGCGAGCACGTCGCCCTTGCCGTCGCTCGCCTTCGCGAGGTAATCCCACCAGTCCGGCTGTTCGGGGTCGGCCTTGGCCTGCGCCCGTGCGAGCGTCTGCGCTTCGGCGAAGCGGCGGGCGGCGATCAGCACCTGCAGGTGCGCGACGATCGCCGCGTGCGACGCCGGCCAGCGCCGCTGCGCAAGCGCCGAGAGCCGTACCGCGTCGTCGGTTCGGCCCGCACGGCGGGCGATGTCGGCGGCCAGCACGTCGAGGCTCGGCGAACTGCTCGCCGGATCGTCGTCGCGCCGCGCGCGCGCATCGAACGCGCTGCGCGCCGACGCGAGCGCCTTGTCCGCCGCGTCGTACTGGCCGAGCAGCGTGTTCGCGAGCGCGATGCCGTACCAGTTCGCCGCGACGTTCGGCGCCGTGCGATCGTCGATCTCGAGCTGCATTCGGCGCGCCTCGGCCGAGATGTCGGTCGGCGCCCGGTTCTGCAGGACGCGCAGCCGCGCGCGCACGAACCCGTATTCGGCCGACTGGCGCGGCTGCCGGTACGGCGCGCGCCGCGCACGGTCCTCCATGTCGGCAATCCGCTCGCCGGTCAGCGGGTGCGTGCGCGCATAGGCCGGCACGCCCGCATCGCCCATCGACGCGCGATCGAGCCGCTCGAAGAAGCCCGGCATCCCGTACGGGTCGTAGCCGGCCCCCGCAAGCAACTGGAAGCCGACGCGGTCGGCCTCGCGCTCGGCCGACCGCGAGAAGCGCAACTGGTTGTCGACCGCATACGCCTGCCCGCCCATCGCGATCGCGCTGCCGAGATCGCCGCTGCGCGCGAGCACGCCGGCCAGCACGCCGAGCAGCATCGTCGCGAGCGCCGTATAACCGGTCTTCTCGCTCGCGCCGATCATCCGCGCGATGTGCCGCTGCAGCACGTGGCCCATCTCGTGGCCGACCACCGATGCGAGCTCCGACTCCGTCTGCGTCGTCACCACCAGCCCGCTGTTGATCCCGATGAAGCCGCCCGGCATCGAGAACGCATTGATCTGCGGATCGCGCACCGGGAACAGGTCGAAGTCCGGCGTGTAGCCGCCGATGTAGCGCGCCGTCGCCGCGGCCGCGAGCCGCGCCGCCATCGCATTCAGGTAGTCGCGCACGAGCCAGTCGTCGAGATAGTCGGGATCGCGCCGCACTTCGCGCATCACGCGCTCGCCGAGCCGGCGCTCGGCTCGCGGCGTCAGCGAACCGCCGGAGCCGTCGCCGAGATCGGGCAGCTCCAGCGCACGCAGCGGCGCGCGCAGGCTCGCGACCGGCGCCGACGCACCGCCCGCGTCCGAAAACCGGCTCTCCGCGCCGCCGTACGTGCCGAACACGCCGGTCGCGATGCCGGACGGCACGGTGGAAATCGACGCCGAGCCGCCGCCCGCCGGCTCGAGCGGCGGCGCGGATGCGCTCTGTGCATGGCCGCCCGGCGGCAGCGCGAGCGCCGCCGACAGCGACACGGCAAGCAACTGTTTGACACGCATGGCAGGATGAAAACGACGCCGTCCCGCGCACCCGGCGCGCAGCGCGGCGTTTGGTCTGAATATTCGGGTCATTGTACCGGCGCCGCGACGACTGTCCCGTGCCGCGCATGCGGCATCTGCGCCTGCGGCAACGCGAACGCCGCTGCTATGATAGGCGCCCGTTGAGAGGTTGGATCGGTTCGTCGCGCCGGTGTGGAATCCGGTGGCCAGCCGATCGCGAAGCAGGATCGAGGCACGCGCGCGCGCACGCCGTTCCACTAGAGGAAGCCATGTCAGGACTCACCCATTTCGATGCCGCCGGCCACGCCCACATGGTCGACGTCGGCGGCAAGCAGGAAACGCAACGCATCGCGATCGCGCGCGGCACGATCCGGATGCTGCCGGCCACGTTCGCGCTGATCCGCGACGGCAAGGCCAAGAAAGGCGACGTGCTCGGCGTCGCGCGCATCGCGGCGATCCAGGGCGCGAAGCGCACGGCCGATCTCATTCCGCTGTGCCACCCGCTCGCGCTGACGCGCGTGGCCGTCGACTTCGAACTCGACGACGCGCTGCCGGGCGTGCATTGCGTCGCGCAGGTCGAGACGTTCGGCCGGACCGGCGTCGAGATGGAAGCGCTGACGGCCGTCCAGGTCGGACTGCTGACCGTCTACGACATGTGCAAGGCCGTCGATCGCGGGATGGTGATCACGGACGTGAGCGTGCGGGAAAAGCGCGGCGGGAAGTCGGGGGACTGGAAGGCGGAAGACGTCGCCGGCTGAGCGCACGCCGCGACGCACTCGCGCGCAGCTCGTGGGGGAATCGATGGTTGTCGTGATTTCCCGGTCGAACGACAGACCATCAGGAAACCACGTCGCCGATGGGGAGCGATTCGGTGAAATGCGTTGCGCCGCTGCCGTATGCGTGCCCCGGTGCGCCACCGTGCCGGCAGCTATCCGTTCCCATGTGAACCGGCCCTGACGGGCAAGCGCGGAAAACACCGTCACGATGCGTTGATCGACGGACGCGCGACGGCTTCGCGTCATTCGGCGCCACGCCGGACTGTCGCGGCACGAACCCGATACCCCGGAACTGAATCTGGACCGCGCGCCACGGCGCGGCGCCCGCCCCCGGCGTCACTGCCCGCGCTGCGGTTCGAACACGAACGGCTGGGTCAGCAAGAAAGGGTTCGCGGTCGCGCCAGTCTGCACGCACGTGGCGTGCGTCATCGCTTCGACGGCCGCGCGATCGGCCGCCGCATTGCGGCTGCTCGTCGTCACGGTGACGTTCTGCGCTTCGCCGGATGTCGTCATCAACGCACGCACCAGCACGGTCGCCGGACGCGTGAGCGGCTTCGCGGTATCCGGATAGACGGCACGCGGAATGTGGCAGGTCAGCTTGCTTTCCTGCGACGACGACAGCATCGCGCAGCCGGAAAACAGCATCGCGACGGCGGGCAGGATCAGGTAGGTCGAGCGAATGGCCATGGTCGAATATCGTTCTTCAGCACTGTCTGGGCACACGCGCCGCGCGACGGAAGCCTTCCCCGCCCGCATCGCGTATGTCTCGCTGCGCCGCGGCCATCGGACCGGCGCCCCGTTACGGCCGCACGGCCGAGCGACGCTCGACCGCGATCCTGCCCGGCGAAATGCCCGGATAGCCGGGAAGTTTTCCGTGTTCGCACCGGCTACGCCCCGCGCCGGCGCGCACGCCAGCGCTTTCGCGCATTGTGCACGCGCCGCCCGGCCAGCGGCGGCGATTTGACAATGGTTGACGCGAATCGCCGCCCATTCGACCGGAATCCGCGCGATCCGCGACGTAATCGATGGCCGACCGGAGCGGCACGCTACGCGCCGCGTCGTGTGGCGCCGACGTCAGCCGCCTTCGGCGCGACGCAACAGACGCCGGCATTCCCCGTTCCGGCGTGCGCGACGTGCACGACGTGCGTCAATCCGAATCGTCGTCGTCCGAATCGTCGCCCTCGTCGGCCGGTGCTTCCCCGTACTTCGCGACGACGGCCGCCCTGAACGCCTTCAGCGCCGGCTCCTGGTCGCACAGCTTGTACAACGAGGCCAGTTGCTGCGGCCAGTCCTTCAATTCCTTCGCGAACACATGCAGGCGCGCGACGGTATCGAGGGCGTCGGCTTCGCGGCCGGCCAGCGCCTGCAGTACCGCGTAGCGGCGCAGCACCGTCTCGCCCGGCAGCAGCGCGATCGCGCGCTCGTGCGCGGCGAGCTTGGCCGGCAAATCGTCCGGCGAAATCGGGAGCAGCGTCGCCGCACCGTAATCGCCCCACGCGCCGAACAGCAGCGACGGCGCATCGCGGTACTGCGCGGCCGGGCTGCTGCCGTAATAGAGCACTTCCGCGCGCTGGTAGTCGCGCAGCACCGGCACCGCCGCCAGCACGCCGCCGAACGACAGCACCGCGAACAGCCCGAATGCCGCACGCCCCGGCAGGATGCGCAGCGGCTTCACCTCGAGCAGCCCGATCACGAACATCGCCGGCAGCAGGAAGAACATGTATTGCTGCGGATATTCGACGAGCGCATGCATCAGCAGGATGCCGATCAGCGCGAAGCCGAACACGCGCATGCTCGACTGCGGCCCCCGCACCGCGCGCACGAACCACGTGACGAGCGCGACGGCGAGCACGCCGAGCCCGACGAGACCGGACTTCGCGAGCAGGTCGATGAAGATGTCGTGCGAATTGTTCGCGATCTCGACGCCGCCGAGCGTGCGCACGAGCGCAAACTGGTGCGACGGGAATTCGCCCCAACCGACCCCGAGCAGCGGATGCTCGCGGAACATCGCGAGCCCGTACTTCCACAACGCGAGGCGCGGCGCGATCTGCCCGGCATCGCGCATCCGGTCGGCGGCCGACTCCGCGAGATTCAGGTGGTAGTGCACGTTGGCCCAGCGCACCGCGACGTTCACCGCGACGAACGCGACGGCGAGCACGACCGGTATCAGCCACGCACGCGCATTGCCCGGCGTGCGGCGCGATTCGACCCACGCCATCCAGAAGCCCGCGACGACCATCACCGCGACCTGCAGCCACGGCCCGCGCGACACCGTCAGCGCGAGACCGACCGACAGCACGAGCGACAGCGCGAGCCACGCCCACACCGCGAGCCGGCGAGTCTGCACCAGATACAGCGCGCCCGCGAGCGCAAAGGCGATGTAGCTGGCCAGGTGATTCGCCTGCGCCATGTTGCCGTATGGACGGCGGTCGACCGCGATGTTGTACACCACGACGAACGGCGACACGGCCGACTCGAGGTGGAACAACTGCACGATCTGGGTACCGACGGCGAACACGCCGCCGACGAGCAGCGCACCGGCCATCATCCGCGACACGGTTTCCGCCATGCCGTCGCGCGCCAGCGCGTAGCCGGCCTGCATGGCAACCAGCGCGGCCGCGAGATAACCGACCGCCAGCCAGTTCATCGACGGCACCTTGAGCGGGATCAGCGCGACCTGCGCGATCAACACCGCCGCGAAGCCGAGCGGCGCGGCGAACGCAGCCGGCGCGGCAAACGGCTGGGCCGGGCGGCCGGTGCGCGCAAGCAGCACGACGGATACGCCCACCAGCAGATACAGCACCAGTGCGGAAAACTCGGAATAGAAGGTCGGGATCGGATACGTGTGATTCGTGATCGCGTACGGCACGATCAGGGCGACAGCCAGCGCAACGAGCGACAACGAACGGGAAAAAGTAGAAGGCATGAGCGAACCGGATGTCAGCAACCGGCGCACTATACAAAACTTTCCCTGCTCTGTGCGGGGCTGTCGCTCCGCGAGCCGGCGCGGGGCCGCGGCCCCCGCCGGCCGAATCGGCGGCCGGCGGGCCGCATGCGCGGCCGCCTTCCTTCTGCGCCAGCCTTATGCGCGGCACTCCGCCGGTGCATATTTCGCGGGCAGCGTCGCGGCGGCGCCCGGCAACGGCCCCGCGCCCGGCGCCGGCAGCGACGACGCGTCCTTGCCGGCGGCGAAGCACTCCCATGCAATCGCGCCCGCCTGTATCGCCCCCCTTTTGAGCGGCACGCGCGCGGTGGGCGCATCGGCCTTGTCGGGCGCAGACGGCACGAGCACCAGCGTATTCGCGCCGGCCGCGGCGACGCGCGTGGTGAACGCGACCGTGATCTGGCCGGTCGCGCCGTCGATCGTGACGGATTCGACGTTGCGGGTCGCGGCAGGCGGACTGTAGCCGCCGTCGAGGCTCGCACCGCTCGCGGCATTGTCGGCGACCGCGAGCCGCGCGGACGACGCGAGCGCAAGCCCCTCGCCGACGCGCGACCGCGCGAGGTAATCCTGGTACGCGGGAATCGCATAGGCTGCGACGACGCCGACGATCGCGAGCACGATCATCAGTTCGATCAGCGTGAAGCCGGCCGGCCGCCAGCGCGGCGACGGCCGACTCGCGCGCCGGAGATCGGCGGCAACGCGACGGAACAGGGAAACGGAAAAGGCTTCGAACATGACAGGCTCCGGAAACGAAAAACGCCTGCCGATACAGGCAGGCGTCTCGATCGTAGCCAGCAGGCCGCGAGGCCGACAGTCGGCCGGATGGCCAGTCAGCCGTCAGTGCGCGTGGGGCACGCTGCGGCGTTTCCTGAGCGCGTAACCGATCGCGACGACGAACAGCGCGCCGGCGATGCTCGCGCCGTATACCACCGACGGCGTATCGAGCACCGGCCAGCGATCGCCGACCGGGTCGTTCACGATCAGCCCGCCCGCGATCCAGCCGAGCAGCCCGGCGCCGAACGCCACGACGACCGGGAAACGATCGAGCAGCTTCATCACCAGCGTGCTGCCCCATACGATGATCGGCACGCTGACGACCAGCCCGAAGATCACGAGCGCGATCCGGTGCGACGGATCGGCCTGCTCGGCCGCGCCGGCGATCGCGATCACGTTGTCGAGGCTCATGACCGCATCGGCGATCACGATCGTCTTGACGGCGTCCCACAGCCGGTCGGCCGGCTTGATGTCGTCGTGCGCGTCGGCGGCCGGCGCCATCAGCTTGATGCCGATCCACAGCAGCAGCAGCCCGCCGCCGAGCTTCAGGAACGGCACGTCGAGCAGCGCGACCGCGAACGTGATCAGCGCGACGCGCAGCAGGATCGCCCCCGCGGTGCCCCAGACGACCCCGCGCAGCCGCTGGTTCGCCGGCAGGTTGCGACACGCGAGCGCGATCACGACCGCGTTGTCGCCGCCGAGCAGGATATCGATGATGACGATCTGGAGAATGGCGCCCCAGTGCAGCGAGGTCAGGAATTCGAGCATGGCGGTGAGGACAGGACGGCGGCCGCCTCGCGGGCGACCCGGTTCATCGCCGGCACATGCACGACGCATGCCCGGTGCTTACGAATTCATTGCGCGAGCATAACAAAAAACGCCGGCAAAGCCGGCGTTTTCTGCAGGACGAGCCCGACGGAAATTATTACAGCGCCTTCTTCAGCAGACGGCCCATTTCCGACGGGTTGCGCGTGACGGTGATGCCGCACGCTTCCATGATTTCCAGCTTCGCTTCGGCCGTATCCGCACCGCCCGAGATCAGCGCGCCGGCGTGGCCCATGCGCTTGCCCGGAGGCGCCGTGACGCCGGCGATGAAGCCGACGACCGGCTTCTTCATGTTGTCCTTGATCCACTCGGCGGCATTGGCTTCGTCCGGACCGCCGATTTCGCCGATCATCACGACCGCATCCGTATCCGGATCGTCGTTGAACATCTTCATCACGTCGATGTGCTTCAGACCGTTGATCGGGTCGCCGCCGATACCGACTGCCGACGACTGGCCGAGGCCGAGCGCCGTCAGTTGGGCGACCGCTTCATACGTCAGCGTGCCCGAACGCGACACGACGCCGATGCGGCCCTTGCGGTGGATGTGACCCGGCATGATGCCGATCTTCAGTTCGTCCGGCGTGATCGTGCCCGGGCAGTTCGGCCCGAGCAGCAGCGTCTTGCGGCCTTCGCGACGCATGCGGTCCTTCACTTCGATCATGTCACGCACGGGGATGCCTTCCGTGATGCAGATCGCGAGATCGAGGTCGGCTTCGACCGCTTCCCAGATCGCAGCCGCTGCGCCTGCCGGCGGAACGTAGATGACCGACACGGTCGCGCCGGTTTCCGCCTTCGCTTCCTTGACGCTCGCGTAGATCGGAATGCCTTCGAAATCTTCGCCGGCCTTCTTCGGGTTCACGCCCGCGACGAATGCTTCGCGGCCGTTTGCGTATTCACGGCAGGCGCGCGTATGGAACTGACCGGTTTTGCCGGTAATGCCCTGCGTGATGACCTTCGTGTCCTTGTTGATCAGAATCGACATGTATTTTGACCTCTGTTCGATTGGCGTCGCGAGCTAACCGCGCCGCCATGCGTGTTCATTGAGCGCGCTTACTTGCCTGCGGCAGCCGCGACGACCTTCTGCGCAGCCTCTTCCATGCTGTCGGCCGAGATGATCGGCAGGCCCGAATCGGCCAGCATCTTCTTGCCGAGGTCTTCGTTCGTGCCCTTCATGCGCACGACGAGCGGCACGTTCAGGTTCACGGCCTTCGAACCGGCGATCACGCCTTCCGCGATCACGTCGCAGCGCATGATGCCGCCGAAGATGTTCACGAGGATCGCCTTCAGGTCCGGGTTCTTCAGCATCAGCTTGAACGCTTCCGTGACCTTCTCGGTCGTCGCGCCACCGCCGACGTCCAGGAAGTTCGCCGGCTCGCCGCCGAACAGCTTGATGGTGTCCATCGTCGCCATCGCGAGGCCTGCGCCGTTCACGAGGCAGCCGATGTTGCCGTCGAGCGAGATGTACGCGAGGTCGAACTTCGACGCTTCGATTTCAGCCGGATCTTCTTCGTCCAGATCGCGGTACGCGACGATTTCCGGGTGGCGGAACAGCGCGTTCGAGTCGAAGTTGAACTTCGCGTCGAGTGCGGTGACCTTGCCGTCGCCGGAGACGTTCAGCGGGTTGATTTCAGCCAGCGATGCGTCGGTTTCCCAGAATGCCTTGTACAGGCCTTGCAGGATCGCGCGCGCTTGCGGAATCGAAGCGGCCGGCACGCCGATCTTCGCGGCGAGGTCGTCGGCCTGGGCGTCCAGCAGGCCCGTCGACGGCTCGACGATGACCTTGTGGATCAGTTCCGGGTGCTTTTCGGCGACTTCTTCGATGTCCATGCCGCCTTCGCTCGAACCCATCAGCACGATCTTCTGCGAGATGCGGTCGACGACGAGGCTGACATACAGTTCCTGCTTGATGTCGGCGCCTTCTTCGATCATCAGACGGTTGACCTTCTGGCCTTCCGGGCCCGTCTGGTGCGTGACGAGCTGCATGCCGAGGATCTGGTTCGCGTATTCGCGCACCTGCTCGATCGACTTCGCCACCTTCACGCCGCCGCCCTTGCCACGGCCACCCGCGTGAATCTGAGCCTTCACGACCCAAACCGGGCCGCCGAGCTCTTCCGCCACCTTGACGGCCTCGTCCACCGAGAACGCCGGCTTGCCGCGCGGTACCGCGACGCCGAATTTCCGCAGGATTTCCTTACCCTGGTACTCGTGAATCTTCATGCGTGATTCCCTTCAGTCTGAGAGTTGGATGAAATGTCGCTTAAGACGCTTCTTCGAATGATTTCCGTTCATTCCTTCGTGCTGCCTTCACCGGGTAGATCCGGCCGAATCGGGCCATACCAGCGCGGGTAGTACTGCCGCACGACCTCGCCGTCGAATCGCAGCGCACGGCAGCGGCCGAGCTGGAACGGCGGTTCGGCGTGCACGCCGTCATGGGCCGGCCCTTCGCCGCCCTCCTCGCGCACGTTCCACACGTCACCGGCGAACGCCTGGATCGCGGCCGTCGGCAGCACGGCGCACAGTTCGGTGAGATGGGAACAGCCTGCGACGCCGGCGAGCAGCCGGTTCGCGTTGCGGCGGAAATTGCGGAAGAGATTGAGCCCGACGAGGGCTCGATAGGCGGGAGTGGCGGATTGACAGTGACCGGGATAGGGCACCCATTCCGAAGACGCTTCGGCGTCGACGACATTGAGGTCACGATCGATGGTCACGCGCAGCCAGAGTTCGTGGATCGGCAGGCCCTGGGGCCGGATGCCCGACGCAAGCGCGACATCGCGCGGCTTGTGGTCGGTCAGGCAGGCTTCGATGTCCCACAAGCCGTCGCCGCGCTCGTAGGCTTCCGCTCGGATTGCGCGTCGATGTCGCAACTGACGGGGCACGGGCTCGGATAGCGGCATGCTGGAGGTTGAGGCCGAAGAGGAAAACCCGTGGATTTTAGCATATTGGGTATTTGAGACAGTTTGCCGCGACGGCGGGTATTCCCGCCTGCCGGAAGCGGTTGCAATGCAGCAAAATCGCGCGCCACGCGCGCGACCGGGCGCGTCAGTCGTCGATCGGGAAATCGTCGCCGATTTTCAGCAACTTCACGATGGTCGCACTCGAGAAGCCGCGCGCGGCAAGGAAACGCGCCTGCTTCGCGTGCTCGGCGGGCGTTTGCGGCAGTGCACCGAATTTCTTGCGCCAGACGGCCTGCGCGCGCGTCAATTCGGTCTCGCGCAATTGGGCATGCACCTCTTCGACGAGACCGTCGCCGACCGCATGGCGCTTCAGCTCGCTGACGATGCGCGCGACGCCGACGCGCGACGCGCGACGATGGACGAGACTCTCGGCGAAGCGCGCGTCGGACAGCCAGCCTTCCTTTTCCAGCGCATCGAGCACCGGCTCGACGGATTCGTCCTCGCCGACGTAGGGTGCGAGCTTGCGCGCGAGCTCCGCGCGGCTGTGTTCGCGCCTCGACAGATAGCCGAGCGCGCGCCCCTTCAATGAGCGCGGCGGCTTCGACGACTTGCGCTCGCCGGCGCCCGGCGCGTCGCTCGAAGCAGCATCCGACGACGCACCGGCTGCACGGCGTGTACGGCGCGGATGCTGGCTGCTGCGCGTATAGACATCTTCTGCCGCGGGCGAATCGGCTGTGCGATCGCCCGGGAAGCGGACACCGGACACGCGACGGCGCGAGCGATCGTGTGCGTCGAACGACTCGTCGTCGTCGAACGGATCGTCCGGTGCGGCAATCTCAAACGAAACGAGGGCATCGTCGGATGCCCTCGTCGCGGTGCGGTTCGCGGCGTTGCCGCCTGCGTCACGCCGATCGGCGCCCGAGGATCCGGCTCGCCGGCCGGTGCGCCCCGCCCTTTCGGGCATGTCGCGCTCCGCCGGCTCGCCAGTCTGACCTCGGCGCACAACCATTACTCTTCTTCGTCCAACGCCTCGGCTTCGTTGCCTACGCCATCGGGCATGCTGACGACGCCGAGCGATTCGCGGATGCGGTTCTCGATCTCGCGCGCGATTTCCGGATTTTCGCGCAGGAATTCACGCGCGTTGTCCTTGCCCTGGCCGATCTTCTCGCCGTTGTAGCTGTACCAGGCGCCGGCCTTGTCGACGATCTTCGCCTGCACGCCGAGATCGATGATCTCGCCCTGACGCGAAATGCCCTCGCCATACAGGATGTCGAAGATCGCCTCGCGGAACGGCGGCGACACCTTGTTCTTGACGACCTTCACGCGGGTTTCGTTGCCGATCACCTCGTCGTTCTTCTTGATCGAGCCGATCCGGCGGATGTCGAGACGCACCGACGCATAAAACTTGAGCGCGTTGCCGCCCGTCGTGGTTTCGGGGTTGCCGAACATCACGCCGATCTTCATCCGGATCTGGTTGATGAAGATCACGAGGCAGTTCGTGCGCTTGATCGTGCCGGTGAGCTTGCGCAGCGCCTGCGACATCAGGCGCGCCTGCAGACCCGGCAGCGAATCGCCCATCTCGCCTTCGATTTCGGCCTTCGGCACGAGCGCCGCGACCGAGTCGATGACGATCATGTCGATCGAACCCGAGCGCACCAGCGCGTCGGTGATTTCCAGCGCCTGCTCGCCGGTATCCGGCTGCGAGATCAGCAGTTCCGGCACATTGACGCCGAGCTTGGACGCGTACTGGACATCGAGCGCGTGCTCGGCGTCGATGAACGCGGCCGTGCCGCCCAGCTTCTGCAGTTCGGCGATGACCTGCAGCGTGAGCGTGGTTTTACCGGACGATTCCGGACCGTAAATCTCGACCACCCGGCCGCGCGGCAGGCCGCCGACGCCGAGCGCGATATCGAGACCCAGCGAGCCCGTGGAGACGACCTGGATGTCCTCGGCCGCTTCGCCGTCGCCCATCCGCATGATCGACCCTTTGCCGAACTGCTTCTCGATCTGTGCGAGTGCGGCCGCCAGCGCCTTGCTCTTCTCGGCGGTCATCCCGGAGCCCTTCTTGCTATCTTCCATGAATCGTCCTTTGCTATGATGAGCAGCGTCTGTCAGAGGCGCGCCCGCTTCAAGCGCTGCCCACGAATGCAGACACTGTATAAAAAAACAGTGTTTTATGCAAGCCCGCAATGCAGGCTGCGTTGTACACGGATAATTTCGGAGACAGCCGCGCCGGCATGCACGCCCGCCGGCCATCGGTCAGCAACATGCGAATCCTCATCGCCGAAGACGACAGCATACTCGCGGACGGCCTCACCCGGTCACTCCGCCAATCGGGCTATGCCGTCGATCACGTGAAGAGCGGCGTCGACGCCGACACCGCGCTGTCGATGCAGACCTTCGACCTGCTGATCCTCGATCTCGGGCTACCGAAAATGTCCGGCCTCGACGTGCTCAAGCGCCTGCGCGCGCGCAATTCCAATCTGCCCGTGCTGATCCTGACCGCCGCCGACAGCGTCGACGAACGCGTGAAGGGGCTCGATCTCGGCGCCGACGACTACATGGCCAAGCCGTTCGCGCTCAACGAGCTCGAGGCGCGCGTGCGTGCGCTGACCCGGCGCGGCGCCGGCGGCGGCCCGACCGTCGTGCGTCATGGCTCGCTCGCGTTCGACCAGGTCGGGCGCATCGCGTACGCGAACGATCACGTGCTCGATCTTTCCGCGCGCGAACTCGGCCTGCTCGAGGTGCTGCTGCAGCGGATCGGCCGCCTCGTGTCGAAGGAACAGCTCGTCGATCATCTGTGCGAATGGGGCGAGGAAGTCAGCAACAACGCGATCGAAGTCTACGTGCACCGGCTGCGCAAGAAGATCGAACCGAGCGGCGTGCGGATCTCGACCGTGCGCGGCCTCGGCTATTGCCTCGAGAAGGCCGCGCCCGCGACGCCGGCCGACACGGCGGCGCCCCAGCCCGCGGCGGCCGGCACGCCGCTGCGCTGACGCCGGGCGGCGCCGCGATGGCCACGCCGGCCCATTCCCGCCACCCGACCGGCGCGCCGTCGTCGGCTGCCGACGAGGCGCGCGACGCGCGCTACGAGAACCCGTTCGCGCCGCCCGACGAAACCGAGTCGCCCGAAACGCCGCGCCCGCGCTCGCTGTTCGGCGAAATCCTCGACTGGATGCTCGCGCCGCTGCTGCTGCTGTGGCCGATGAGCATCGCCGTCACCTATCTCGTCGCGAAGACGATCGCGAACGGCCCGTTCGACCGCGCGCTCGAGACCAACGCGTACGTGCTTGCGCGGCAGATCCATCCGGTCAACGGCGTCGCCGAGCTGACGCTGCCGGAGCAAACGCGCGACTTCCTGCGCGCGGACAACATCGACAGCGTCTACTTCCAGGTGCTCGGCACGCGCGGCGAGCTGGTCGCGGGCGAGGCCGACATGCCGCTGCCGCGCGACGAGGACCGCCCGCCGCCGGGCGTCGTCGTGTTCCGCGACGACCTGCTGCGCGGCAACGACGTGCGCGTCGCGTATACGACCGTCGCGCTGCCGCAGGCGAGCGGCGCGCAGCCCGTGCTCGTGCAGGTCGGCGAGACGCTCGACAAGCGCAACGCGCTCGCGAACGACATCATCAAGGGCGTGATCCTGCCGCAATTCGTGATCCTGCCGCTCGCGATCCTGCTCGTCTGGTTCGGGCTGTCGCGCGGGCTCGCGCCGCTCAACGCGCTGCAGGCGCACATTCGCGCGCGGCGGCCGGACGACCTGTCGCCCGTCGAGGCGCAGCGCGCGCCGCCCGAGATCGAACCGCTCGTCACGTCGTTCAACGACCTGCTCGCGCGCCTCGAACAGAACATGGCGCTGCAAAAGCGCTTCATCGCCGACGCCGCGCACCAGATGAAGACGCCGCTCGCGGGCCTGCGCACGCAGGCCGAGTTCGCGCTGCGCCACGCGGTGCCGCCCGACGTGCAGCGCTCGCTCGAGCAGATCGCGACGAGCTCCGAGCAGGCCGCGCGGCTCGTCACGCAACTGCTGGCGCTCGCGCGCGCCGAGAACCGCGCGAGCGGGCTCACGTTCGAGCCGGTCGAGATCGCCGCGCTCGCGCGGCGCACGGTGCGCGACTGGGTACAGGCCGCGCTCGCGAAACGCATGGACCTCGGGTACGAAGGCCCGGACGACGACGCGCCGCTCGATGTCGACGGCAACCCGGTGATGCTGCGCGAGATGCTCGGCAACCTGGTCGACAACGCGATCCGCTATACGCCGGAAGGCGGCCGCATCACCGTGCGCGTGCGCGCCGAGCCCGCGGCGCGGCGCGTGCATCTCGAAGTCGAGGATACCGGCCCCGGCATCCCGGCCGGCGAGCGCGAGCGCGTCGTCGAGCGCTTCTACCGGATCCTCGGCCGCGAAGGCGACGGCAGCGGCCTCGGGCTCGCGATCGTGCGCGAGATCGCCACGCAGCACGGCGGCACGCTGACGCTCGACGATCACGTCTACCAGCACGCGCCGCGTCTCGCCGGCACGCTCGTGCGCATCAGCCTGCCG
Source organism: Burkholderia sp. MSMB1835 (assembly GCF_001526365.1). Classification (NCBI taxonomy): domain Bacteria; kingdom Pseudomonadati; phylum Pseudomonadota; class Betaproteobacteria; order Burkholderiales; family Burkholderiaceae; genus Burkholderia; species Burkholderia sp. MSMB1835. The sequence continues at coordinate 129,748 of NZ_LOYP01000050.1, read as the reverse complement.
CTGGCCGACCCTGCCCCGGATTAACCCTGATGTGCGCCGCCGCGGCTCGGCGCAAATCCGTCGAAACCGGCGATTTACCGGACGTTCGCACCACGATCGGGCCGCGAAATGGCCGATTCGACACGGGTTAACGCGCAGTCGGTTTGTACGCGCGAGTCAGTGCGCCGTAAGTTTCCGTGCCAATAATCGTCGACAGGCCCGCCCCTCCCAAGGCGGCCGCACATCTATATCAAGGGACTTGGAGACGATTCATGGCAACGTTAGGCGGGCAAATTTCGCACTCGCCGATGACGGGCGAAGAGAAGAAGGTGATCTTCGCGTCGTCGCTCGGCACCGTGTTCGAGTGGTACGACTTTTACCTGGCCGGCTCGCTCGCGGCCTACATCAGCAAGAGCTTCTTCTCCGGCGTCAATCCGACCGCCGCATTCATCTTCACGCTGCTCGGCTTCGCCGCCGGCTTCGCGGTGCGGCCGTTCGGCGCGATCGTGTTCGGCCGGCTCGGCGACCTCGTCGGCCGCAAGCACACGTTCCTCGTGACGATCGTGATCATGGGCGTGTCGACGTTCGTGGTCGGCTTCCTGCCCGGCTACGCGTCGATCGGCATCGCCGCCCCCGTGATCTTCATCGCGATGCGGTTGCTGCAGGGCCTCGCGCTCGGCGGCGAGTACGGCGGCGCGGCGACCTACGTCGCCGAGCACGCGCCGGCCAACCGGCGCGGCTTCTACACCGCATGGATCCAGACGACGGCCACGCTCGGCCTGTTCCTGTCGCTGCTGGTGATTCTCGGCGTGCGCACGTTCATCGGCGAGGAAGCGTTCGGCAGCTGGGGCTGGCGCGTGCCGTTCGTCGCGTCGATCCTGCTGCTCGCGGTGTCGGTGTGGATTCGGCTGCAACTGAACGAATCGCCGGTGTTCCTGCGCATCAAGGCGGAAGGCAAGACGTCGAAGGCGCCGCTGACCGAAGCGTTCGGCCAGTGGAAGAACCTGAAGATCGTGATCCTCGCGCTCGTCGGCCTGACCGCCGGCCAGGCCGTCGTGTGGTACACGGGTCAGTTCTACGCGCTGTTCTTCCTCACGCAGACGCTGAAGGTCGACGGCGCCAGCGCGAACATCCTGATCGCGATCGCGCTCCTGATCGGCACGCCGTTCTTCCTGTTCTTCGGTTCGCTGTCGGACAAGATCGGCCGCAAGCCGATCATCCTCGCGGGCTGCCTGATCGCGGCGCTGACCTACTTCCCGCTGTTCAAGGCGCTCACGCACTACGCGAATCCGCAGCTCGAACTCGCGACGCAGAAGGCGCCGATCACGGTCGTCGCCGATCCGGCCACCTGCTCGTTCCAGTTCAACCCGGTCGGCACGTCGAAGTTCACCAGCTCGTGCGACATCGCGAAGAGCGCGCTCGCGAAGGCCGGCCTGAACTACGAGAACGTCGCGGCGCCGGCCGGAACGCCGGCCGAAATCAAGGTCGGCGACACGGTGATCCAGACCTACGACGGCAAGGCGGCCGACGCGAAGGCGCAGGGCGCGGCGTTCGACAAGACGCTCGCGGCGACGCTGAAGGGGGCCGGCTACCCGGCGAAGGCCGACCCGGCACAACTGAACTGGCCGATGACGATCGTGATCCTGACGATCCTCGTGATCTACGTGACGATGGTCTACGGCCCGATCGCCGCGATGCTGGTCGAGATGTTCCCGACGCGGATCCGCTACACGTCGATGTCGCTGCCCTATCACATCGGCAACGGCTGGTTCGGCGGCTTCCTGCCCGCGACCGCGTTCGCGATCGTCGCGGCGAAGGGCAACATCTATTCGGGACTCTGGTATCCGATCGTGATCGCGCTGGCTACCTTCGTGATCGGCCTGCTGTTCGTCAAGGAGACGAAGGACTCGGACATCTACGCGCAGGATTGATGTCGAGCGCGAAGCGGGAGACGGCCGGCGGAGGGGCTCCTGCCGGTGGCCGCCTCCCACTCGCGATGAAGGCCGGCACGGGTCGCCGGCAACTTTTTTCGGAAAAGACGGAAAAAGGTATTGACAGCCGGCCGGCCGATCGACATAATTCAAGTCTTCGGCGAATTAGCTCAGTCGGTTAGAGCGACGGAATCATAATCCGCAGGTCCGGGGTTCGAATCCCTGATTCGCCACCAAATGCGAAAAGCCGCTGTTTCGAAAGGAACAGCGGCTTTTTTCATTTTCATCGTCTGCCCTTCATGCCCTTGCCGCACGCGGTCCCGGACGGGCACCGCCCAGCCCGTGCCCATCGTCGCCGTCACGCCGGATGGCCGTGACGCACCGCGTCCAGCCTCGCCAGCCACGCGTCCGCCGAACTCGCTTCCCCAAGCTGGAATCGCGCTTCGCTGAAGTACTTCAAGCCACCCCAGAGCGACGCATCGCCGACGACGAACAGCCGGTGCCTTGCGCGGGTCACCGCCACGTTCAACAGGTTCGGCTTGGATGCCGCCCAGTTCGCGGATGCTGCACTTTCATGGTCCGCCCCGAGAACGAATACCACGACGCTTTCCTCCTTTCCCTGAAACGTGTGTACGGTGCCGATACGTTGCGAGCACCATTGTTTCCACACCTTCTTCGCCGGCCCCCGCCGACCGGTGTCGGCCAACCAGTCGATCGCCAGCAAGCGGTCGGACAGCGCCTTCCTGACCGCCTTGAAAGGGGTAATCACGTACAGCGGCGGCAACGCGCCCGAGTCCGCATACAAACGAGTCACCAGTGCCGCGACCACTTCGATTTGCGCGGGCACGACCTGCCGTGCCGAAGTGCGACCGCGCACATCTATCCACCTGCTTTTCCCCAGTCTTTCCAGCGGATCGCCGGACGGATCGCGGGACTCGGGCCCGTAGACCATCTTGTCGCGATAGGCGATCCGGTTCGCGATCGTGAACATCTTGTCGCAGCAACGACGATGCACGCGAAGCGGGCTGCCGATCCACAGCGGATCGTCTTCGTCTACCGGCACGTACGTACCGAAAGGATTCGCCTCGTCGGCCAGCCGTTGCACCGATACTCTGGCGGGCGAGCACCGTCCGTCGGACGTGTGCGGCGACAGGTCCGCCAACGCATTGATCAATCGAGTCGGCACCGTGAATACCGGCTCGATCTGCAGCGGATCTCCGACGACGACCGCGCGTCGTGCCCGCCACAGCGCCCCGACAGCAGCCTGCGGCACGGCCTGCCCTGCCTCGTCGATGAACAGCCAGCCGATCGACCGTGGCCCCACGCCGCGAAACTGTCGGGCAAACGACGCGAACGTCGACGATACGACGGGCACCACCATGAACAGGCTCTGCCATATGAATTCCGCTTCCGCAGGATTTTCGAGCCGCACGCCGCCAAGCAGTTTCTGAATCGCCACCAGATTGCCGCCGAAGCCTCCCCATTTCCTCGACACCTCCGCGAGCCACGCCTCGTGCAACGCAAGCGCCGCGACAAAAAGAGCGGACCGCAGGTGCGCAAACTCGTCGTCGTGCCCGATGCCGTCCCGCTGCACGTTGTCCGATTCGAGTTGCTCGAAACCGACCGGCAAGCTGGCCTCACCGAATCGGCGGCGCCCGTCGGCAAGCAACGCGTGCTTTTCCGCCCACACGCGACGGGCAGCGCTCAATTCCGCCCCCGCCCGCTTCACTTGCGACTGCGCATCGTCCAACGCGTTGCGCGCGGATTCGGCGTCCAAACGACACTGCTTGGCGGCGCGGTGTGCCTCGATCTGCTCGCGCGCATTCGTCGCCACCTGCTCCCTGTGCCGTCGCGCAGCCTCTGCCCGGAAAAGCCGGGAAAAGAATCCCGGGCGGGCTCGATCGAGCAATCGCGCTTCCTCCTGCAATTCCGCAAGCACCGCATCGGCCGCCGCCACCCTGCCGTCGCATGCCGCGAGTTCGGCGCTTGCCTCGCGACCACGTTGCTCGGCCTGGTGCAACGCATCCGTTGCCGGCTGCGCAAACTGCGCCTCGGTGACGTTGCCCCACGCCGCATGCAACGCCCTAAAGGCCACCCGTTCGGCGAGCGCGGCCCGATAGGCGGATTCCGCTTCGAGAAAGGACGCCTTCGCCGACTGGAAGGTCGGGCCCGAGTAGCGGTCGCGCCACACCCAGAAGGCTTGCGGCTCGCCCGGCCCGCCGCGTTCGGCCGGCGGCCGGGAATCGATGAAGAAGCGCTCCTTGAAACGCCACCGATTGTCGGCGTTGCCCAACGCACATGACACGAGCCCCCACGGCACATCGTCGGCGTCGAGCCGCGACATCTTGCGGTCGCCCACCTGCGCCGCAATCTTGTGCGCGACCGGCTGCAAGTAGCGCACGCCGTCCCACTCCGTACCGAGTTGCTTCTGCTTGGGCAGATCGTTCGAGATGTTCTCGACCGCCGCATTGTTCGACGAGGCCACCACCATCTCGAACCCCGTGAGCTCCGGGCGCAACACGCGAATGCGCGGCGCATCGCCATCCACGAAGCGGATTCCCGTGCTCGCGTCCGCCAATGCGTCCGCGGCACGCGCCAACTTCGCCAGTCGACTCGCGCGTCGCACGACGTTCTCGCAAATCATGTCGCGAAGCAGTGTCGTTTTCCCGGTTCCCGGTGGCCCGTTGACGGAAAACAACCCTTCTTCCTTCAAGTAGTCGAAAGCCGTATTGATCGCGAACTGCTGCATCAGACTCATTTTTTGCGACGCATTGGCAGGCCAGCGCCCGGCGTTCGTTTTTTCCGGACGCAAGGTATCGACGATCGCCGCGCGACCGGCATCGGTATAAAGATCGATTCGCCGTCCCGGGTCGCCCGGCGTCATATAGGCGCGGAGCGTGGCCGGCACGTCGCCGGTATCGACCAACGCCATGCCGCGCTCGATATCCTCGATGTAGAAACTGTTCAGAATGTCGACCGTCGGCGCATTCTCCTGCGCGTCATCGTCGGGCTCGTCATCGTCAGCCTCCGCCGGGGCCGCCCGATCCGGCGCATCGGCATCGTCCGTTGCGACGTCCGCTCCACCGATCGACGGCTTCGCGCGCGGCGGCTTCTTCTCGCGCGTCACGATTTCCAGAAGCGCCACCGTGGCGCCCGGCCGGGATTCCCAGTTGCTCCACGCCGCCAGGAGATCGCGCAATTGCAGGATTTCGTCTCCCGTGAGCGGAATCGACGCCTCGTCCGGTTTCAGGTCGGATCGTCTCCGGCGGCGCCGTTCAGTCTCGAAATTGAACAATTGGTCCGACAAGCTCCGTCGAGCAGCGTCGAAGGTAGCCGAATTCAGCATCTGGAGGCCGTCGCGCCGGGCCGTGCCGATCGCCCACGGCGCAGTCGATACGGACAATGGATCGTAAGCAGGTTCGCCGGCAGCGTTCAACGTGATCCGTGCCATGCAAGAACGACCGTCGAGTGCGGTCCGCTCCTCTTCTTCCGGCGAAATGCACGCGCCTTCCGGCGAAAGTGAATTGGCGTATTCGACAATGGCTTGCATGTCGAATACGCCGAGATACAGCCGAAACCCCGTCAACTCGCGCTCTTGCGGAATGTTCCCGACTTTCCACAGCGGCGCCGCACCCGGCGCGAGGCCGGCCGGTTCGATCCATTTAAGTGAATCGTCGTCGGCATGATCGAATACCTGCTTCAAATCGAACGGAATGAAGAATTCGATCTTGTGCCAGTAATCGAGAATATGGTGAATCCGTTCCGCATCGGCCATGCTGTCTCAGGTTCCTCGTTCGGCTGATTTTGTCTAATCATATTACCGATTCCCGAGTCACAGCCGGCAACCACGGATCGAATACCGGTCACGGCACGGTGTTCGACGCTTCCGCAATACGTCGAGAGTCGATATATTCCCGACCATTCGAACGGCGGAATCCAGACAAAATACATCGACAGCCGATTACCAGGCGAAGCCTCGCGCGCTTTTCAATACGGACATGCTGTCGCAAGTCGTCAAACGAATCGTTGCCGACCGGTGTCGCAAACCGGCAGAATCATTGCAATGAGCTCGCGACGCGCAAGCGCCATGATGCGACGTCGGACAGCCCCCGATACGCTGCGGCAGAAGCGGCCAACGCCATGGCCGGCCGACCCTACGCCACCACTGACCCGCGCCGTACCTCCGGCGCGTCGCCTCGTACCCTCCCCCGCCAATTCTCCCCACCCTCCAGCGCCGGCGTCGACTCGAACACCTCCGCGATCCAGTCGGCGAACACGCGCACCTTCTGCGACAGATGCCGGTTGTGCGGATACACGATCGAGATCGGCTTCGGCTTCGGATTGCAGTCCGGCAGCACCTCGACCAGCGAGCCGTCGAGCAGGTTCGGCAGCACCATGAACAGCGTCGGCTGGATCATCCCGAAGCCTTCGAGCCCGCACGTCACGTAGGCATCCGAATCGTTGACCGTGACGCTGCCGTTCATCCGCACCTCGAACGGCTTGCCGTCGATCATGAACACCCACGGAATCGCCCGCGCACCGTGGCTCGAACGGAAATTCACCGCATGATGATCGACGAGATCGGCAATCTCGTTCGGCTCGCCGTGACGGGCGAGGTAATCGGGCGACGCGCACGTCACGCGCTTCAGCATCCCGATGCGCCGCGCGACCATCGACGAATCCTCGAGCGGCCCGACCCGGATCATGCAGTCGATGCCTTCCTCGACCGGATCGACGTAGCGGTCGGACAGCCCCAGTTCGAGCGTGATGTCCGGATAGCGCTGCCGGAAGATCGACAGCGACGGCAGCACGATGCGGCGCCCGAGCGAACTGGGCATGTGGACGCGCAGCACGCCGCTCGGCTTGCGGTTGCCGGCCTGGAAGCTCGCGTCGGCCTCGGCGATCTCCGCGATGATCTTCATGCAATGCTCGTAGTACGCGGCGCCCTCCGGCGTCAGCGACAGCCGGCGCGTCGTCCGGTGCATCAGGCGCACGCCGAGCAGCGCCTCGAGATTCTGGATGATGGTCGTCACCGACGCACGCGGCATCGCAAGCGTGTCGGCCGCCCGCGTGAAGCTGTTCGCGTCGACCACGCGGGTAAAAACTTCCATTGCCTGGATGCGGTCCATGCTGCTTCCCCCTTCGAATCGCCAACGGAACAGAATAGAGCGCGCGGCGGGCGCGGCACAAGCCCCCGCCCATTGTTCTCCGATCCTGAATAGTTTCGACGCTTCGGACTGGAAACCGACCGGTTTCCGTTCAGTTCCGGGCGCCGTCGCGCCGGCCCCGCTCAGCCGCCGTACGTTACCGCACGAACCGCTCGCGATACGCCTGCGGCGACACGCCGAGCACACGCACGAAGCTGCGCCGCAGCGTCTCCTCGGAACCGAAGCCGCACCGCCCGGCAATCCGCTTGACGGGCCACGCCGTTTCGCCGAGCAGGCGTTGCGCGGCCTCGACGCGGATCTGCTCGACCGCGCGCGCGGGCGTGCGGCCGGTCTCCGCGCGATAGTGGCGCACGAAGCTGCGCTCGCTCATGCTCACGTGTTCGGCGAGCGCGGGCACCGACAGGTCGGCCGTCAGGTGCTCGGCCATCCATGCGTGCAGCTCGCCGAACCGGTCGGCGGTGCGCTGCATCGACAGCATCGTGCTGAACTGCGCCTGTCCGCCCGGACGCTTCAGGAACACGACGAGTTCGCGCGCGACGTCGAGCGCGGTCGCCCGCCCGAGATCCTCCTCGACCAGCGCGAGCGCGAGATCGATGCCGGCCGTCACGCCGGCCGACGTCCACAGCGCGCCTTCGCGGATGAAGATCGGGTCCGGCTCGACGCGCACGTTCGGGTAGCGCGCCGCGAATTCGTCGCAGCGCGCCCAATGCGTGACCGCGCGCCGCCCGTCGAGCAAGCCGGCCTCGGCGAGCAGGAACGCGCCGGTGCAGACCGACGCCACCCGCCGTGCGCGTCCGGCCTGCTGCCGCACCCACCGCACCACCTGCGCATCCTTCGACGCCGCATGCACGCCCTTGCCGCCGGCGACGATCAGCGTATCCGGATGGCGCGCGGCCGCGCGCAGCGACTCGGCCATTACGACGAGGCCCGACGAGGTCTCGACGGGCCCCGCTTCGACGGCCACGACGCGCGGCGCATACGGCGCCGGCTGCCCGCGCTCCAGCGCGAGCTCGTTGACCGACGCGAACACCTGCAGCGGCCCCGTCACGTCGAGCAGTTGCGCACGGGCAAACGCGAGGATCAGGATCGAACGCGGGGCGGCGGCAGGCATGGCGATTGGCTGAAAACGTGGGTGATATGGCAATTTCGCCAAACACTACGCGCCTAGAATCGATCTGTCCATCCCGTGCCGAACGGCGCACGTTCCCTTCCCCTCACGGAGCCTTCGCATGACCCTGCATATCGGCCTTCTCGTCTTTCCCGGCGTCCAGCAACTCGACCTCACCGGCCCGCACGACGTGCTCGCGTCGCTGCCCGACGCGGCCGTCCATCTGGTGTGGAAGTCGCGCGACGCGGTCGCGTCGAGCAGCGGCCTCGCGCTCGCGCCGACCTGCACGTTCGACGACTGCCCGCCGCTCGACGTGATCTGCATCCCGGGCGGGATCGGCATCAACGAACTGCTGCTCGATGCCGAAACGATCGCGTTCGTGCAACGGTGCGCGGCCACCGCGCGCTACGTGACGTCGGTCTGCACGGGCTCGCTGCTGCTCGGCGTGGCCGGCCTGCTGCTCGGGCGGCGCGCGACGACGCACTGGCGGTTCCACGCGTTGCTCGAACCGCTGGGTGCAATCCCCGTGCGCGAGCGCGTCGTGCGCGACGGCAACCTGGTCACGGGCGGCGGCGTCACGGCCGGCATCGATTTCGCGCTGACGATCGCCGCGGAGCTGGTCGGCGACGAAGAAGCGCAGGCGATCCAGCTGCAGCTCGAATACGCGCCCGCGCCGCCGTTCGACGCCGGCTCGCCCGACACCGCGCCGGCCGCGGTCGTGGCGCGCGTCACCGAGCGTTCGGCGGCCGGCTTCGCGAAGCGCAAGCAGATCGTCGAGCAGGCGCTGCGCGCCGCGTCGCGCTGAATGCGGATGGCGGAAAAATCACGGAAAAACGGCGCACACGCGTGCCGGAGAACACATCGATGAACATCATCCGGAGCGCCGCATTCACGGCGGACCGCGCGTGGGGCGCGCTCGACATCGCGAATCTGAACGGCATCACGGTGCGGCTGCACTGGACCGACCAGCCCTATCGCTGGCATGTGAACGACGGCGAGGAGGTGTTCGCGGTGCTCGATGGCCGCGTCGAGATGCGCTATCGCGACGCAGGCGTCGAGCACGCGACGGTGCTCGAAACGGGCGACCTCTTCCACGCGACGGTCGGCACCGAGCACGTCGCGCATCCGCTCGGCGTCGCACGCATCCTCGTGATCGAGACCGAAGGCAGCGTCTGACGGCAGGCGCGCGCGCATCGATGCCGTGCGGAGGGTGGCCGCGGCCGCGCGGCTGCATCCGCGCGGCTGCATCCGCTTGGCGGGTTTCACGCCGAAATGGTCCAGACAGGCTGCGACGCGCTCAGCTTCGGCTGCGGCGTGCACCGGCGCCGACACAGTTCGTGTTCGTGCACGACGACCGTGCCCGTCACGGTCGGCGCGATCGGGCGAATCTGCCGTGGCGACAGGGACGCGTCCGGCTCGACATCACGTTGCATCGAGAATGCCTGATGCTTCAATTAAAAAATCAGCCTACATTTTCGTACAATTACTAAATACAAAAACATTCAAAGGATCTAATAAAAATCGAATCGTTGATTCGATGACCCATTCACGTCGGAACCCTTTATTCTCCAACCGCCCGCACACCCGATAAACAGGCGATTTCATAATAATCATTCGTCTAAACGAGTCGTTAAAGTCATCAAATCGATAGATAGAATTCAATCATCTCTTTCTCTTTATCGATAAAAAAATGGACGAACTCCTGCCGATGCGGTTATTTGTCAAGGTCGCCGAACTGCGCAGTTTTGTGCGCGCGGCCACGGAACTGAACATCTCCAATTCGTCGGCCACCCGGCTCGTCATGGGCATCGAGGACCGGCTCGGCGCACGCCTGCTGAATCGCACCACGCGCAGCCTGTCGCTGACCGACGCAGGCCATCTCTATCTGGCGCAGATACGTCACGTGATCGACGAAATCGACCGGGTCGAGGAAACGATCGCATCGATGCATCACGAACCGATCGGATCGCTGAAGATCGCCGCGCCGGTCATGTTCGGCATGCATGTGCTCGCGCCCGCGATCGACGCATTCAAGACGTTGCATCCGGCCATCGTGCCGGAAGTCACGATCGTGGACCGCCACGTCGACCTCGTGTCCGAGGGCTTCGACCTCGGGCTGCTGCTGTCCCAGCACATCAGCAACAACACCCTCGTGAAGCGCCCGCTCACGCGCATCGAACGGATCGTCTGCGCCGCACCGCTCTACGTCGACCGGCACGGCGCGCCGGGCCATCCGCACGATCTCGCGTCGCACGCGTGCCTCGCATTCCATGCCGATTTCGCGGGCGAATACCTGTCGTTCGATCACGACCAGACGCGCATCACCGTGCGTCCGAACAAGTCGGCGTCGTCGAACAACGTCGGGCTGATCCGGAACTGGGCGCTGTCGGGCATGGGCATCGCGGTCCTGCCCGACTTCCTGGTCGAGCGGGATCTCGCCGACGGCCGGCTGCTCGCGCTGCTGCCCGGCTATCGGCTCGAGTCCCTCGAGATGAACGTCGCGTACCCGAGCCGCCGGCACTTTCCGCGCAAGGCCCGGCTTTTCGTCGATCACCTGATCGACCATTTCGTCAGTTGAATGAACGACGAAATCGCGCACCATTTTTCACGCCGACTCGCCGTCGCCCGCCCGACCCTCGCATCGCCGGGACGGCCCGCCGGCAGGCACTCGACGGCCACCGGCCCGTCGCTCGCCCGGCATGGGCACGCCTGTTGCGCCGGCGCATCTCGGTAGTCGACGCCCTTGGCAGCCCGCCGCGGAGGACTACACTAATCCTTAATGGGGTGCGGCCGGATAACCGCGCCCTCAGGGAGACGCCGCCATGAATCGGCCGCTGAATCGCATCCTGCCGCGCGTGACCGGTCCGGCATCGGTCTGGACATGGGTCAAGTGGTCTTTGCTCGCCGCATTGCTGATCGCGGTGGCGATCGTCGCGCGGCTCGTGCAGACCGAGATCGAAACGTCCCGGTTGCAGGCGCACTACCTGTCCGAGCTCACCCGCGACGTCGGCTACACGGTCGAGGCGGGGCCGAGCGATCACATCCGCTTCCCCGCCGACGGCCCGTACGACCAGCGCTTCGGCTACGCGATGATTCCCGCGTTCCAGCAGCGGCTGCTCGCGCGCGGCTTCGTCGTCAGCGAACAGGCGCGCGATTCGCAGCGGATGCTGTCGCTCGGCCAGCGCGGGCTGTTTCTCCCTTACGAAGAGAAAGACCAGACGGGCCTGATGCTGTTCGATTCGACCGGCTCGCCGCTGTTCGCGACCGTGTTTCCGCAGCGCGTCTATGCCGATTTCGACACGGTGCCGCGCGTGATCGTCGATTCGCTGCTGTTCATCGAGGATCGCTACCTGCTCGATGCGAACGAACCGAACCGCAACCCGGCGATCGACTGGGGGCGCTTCGGCCGCGCGCTCGCCGACCAGGCGCTGCACGTCGTCAACCGTCACCAGGCGCGCCCGGGCGGCAGCACGCTCGCGACGCAGATCGAAAAGTTCCGTCATTCGCCCGAGGGCCGCACCGCGACGCCGCCCGAGAAGCTGCGGCAGATCGCCTCCGCGTCGGTGCGCGCCTACCTGAACGGCCCGCAGACGATGCTCGCGCGCCGCACGATCGTCGTGCGCTACCTGAACTCGGTGCCGCTCGCCGCGCGGCCGCACGTGGGCGAAATCACCGGCATCGGCGACGGTCTGGCCGCGTGGTACGGGCGCGACTTCAACGACGTGAACCGCGTGCTGTCCGCGCCGACGACCGGCGACAACGTCGACCAGCAGGGCAAGACGTTCCGCGAGGTGTTGTCGCTGCTGATCGCGCAGCGCGCGCCGTCGTACTTCCTCAACCGCGGCTATCCGGCGCTGCAGAAGCTGACCGACAGCTATCTGCGGCTGCTGTCGAACGGCGGCGTGATCTCGCCCGCGCTGCGCGACGCCGCGCTCGCCGCGCAGATCGAACGCAGCGCGCCGCCGGCGGCCGCGCGCGTGCAGTCGTTCGTGTCGCGCAAGGCCGTGACGTCCGCGCGCGCGTCGTTGCTGTCGGCGCTCGGCATCAGCGACCTGTACCAGCTCGACCAGCTCGACCTGCAGGCCACCAGCACCCTCGACAACGGCGTGCAGCAGGCGGTCGCCCAGCGGCTCGCGCAGGCGTCGACGCGCGACGGCGCGCAGGCCGCCGGCCTATACGGTTTCGAGATGCTCGCGCCGAAGGACGACCCGTCGCATCTCACGTACAGCTTCACGCTGTACGAACACCGCAACGGCGCGAATCTGCTGCGCGTGCAGACCGACAGCGTGAACCAGCCGTTCGACGTGAATCGCGGCGGCCGCATCAACCTCGGCTCGACCGCGAAGCTGCGCACGCTGATCACGTACCTGCAGATCGTCTCCGACCTGCACGCGCGCTATGCGAACCTGTCGAACGCGGAGCTGGCGCGCGTGAAGCCCGATCCGATCGACGGGCTGTCGCGCTGGGCGCTCGACTACCTGTCGCATACGCGCGACCGCTCGCTGCAGGCGATGCTCGATGCGGCCGTCGAACGCAAGTATTCGGCGAGCCCGGACGTGTTCTACACGGGCGGCGGCGCGCAGGTGTTCTCCAACTTCGAGAAGTCGGACAACGGCCGCATCATGACGCTGCACGCGGCGTTCGAGCACTCGGTGAACCTCGTGTTCGTGCGGCTGATGCGCGACATCGTCCACTACGAGACGCTGCAGGCGGCGGGCCCGTCGTCGTCGTGGCTCGGCGATCCCGCGCAGCGCCAGCATTACCTCCAGCAATTCGTCGACGGCGAAAGCCAGGTCTACGTGAAGCGCTACTACACGCGCTATGCGGGCAAGGCGCCCGACGACGCGCTCGCGCTGATGCTGCGCGACGTACGCAAGTCGCCGCCGAAGATCGCGACGGTGCTGCGCAGCGTCGCGCCGAACGAATCGCTCGCGTGGTTCGATGCGCAGATGCGCGCGCAACTGAAAGGCACGCCGGCCGCGACGCTGTCCGACGACGATCTCGCGGCGCTCTATGCGAAGTACGCGATCGACCGCTTCAACCTCAACGACCGCGGCTATATCGCGAGCGTCCATCCGCTCGCGCTGTGGACGCTCAACTACCTGCGCGCGCACCCGGGCGCAGCGCTCGCCGACGTTCAGCGCGACAGCCGCGATGCGCGTTTCTACACGTATTCGTGGCTGTACAAGACCCGCTACCACGCGACGCAGGACCGGCGCATCCGCCGCATGGTCGAGCTGCGCGCGTATGCGGAAATCACGAAGTCGTGGCGCGCGCTCGGCTACCCGTTCGCGGAAGTGACGCCGTCCTATGCGGCCGCGATCGGCGCATCGGGCGACCAGCCCGACGCGCTCGCGAAATTGATCGGCCTGATCGCGAACGGCGGCCGGAAGGCGCCGACCGAGACGATCACGCGGCTCGATTTCGCGAAAGGCACGCCGTACGAAACCCGCTTCGTCCGCGCGGCCGCGCAGCCGCAGCCGATGCTGGCGCCGGAGATCGTCAACGTCGCGCACACGCTGCTGCGCGACGTCGTGCTCCACGGCACCGGGCGCCGCCTCGCGGGCGGGCTCACGCTGCCGGACGGCAAGACGCTCGACGTGTACGGCAAGACGGGGACGGGCGACCAGCGCTTCAACGTCTACGCGCGCGGCGCGCGGCTGATCGAGTCGCGCAAGGTCAATCGCAGCGGCACCTTCGTGTTCGCGATCGGCGACCGGTTCTTCGGCGTGCTGACGGCGACCGCGCACGAGCCGTATGCGGCGCGCTACGACTTCACGAGTGCGATGGCCGTGCAGTTGCTGAAGTCGATGGCGCCCGCGCTCGCGCCGCTGATCGAACGCCCGGCCGACGCCGGCACGCGCACCGCCGGGCCCGCACCGCAGGCGGAAACGCCTGCGCCGAACGCGCCCGCCGTGCAACCGTCCTGAGCCGATGGCGGCGCATCAGCGCCCGCGCCGGCGCGCCGCTCAGCGCGAGCGGCCGTCGTAGTGCGTGACGGGCAGCGCGTCGAGGTCGACGCCCTCGAGGCAGCGCACGTTGATCGCGGCCATCGCGGTGCCGTCCGGGTGGACGCCTTCGCCGAACGCATGAATCCCGCAGCGCTTGCAGAAGCGATGCCGGATCACGTGCTGGTTGAACATGTAGGTCGCCAGATTCTCGTCGGGCGTCAGCAGCTTCACGCGGTCGCGCGGCACGAACCACATCAGCGCACCCTTGCGCTGGCAGATCGAGCAGTTGCACGCCATCACGCCCTGCAGGTCGCCTTGCGCGTCGAACGTCACGTCGCCGCAGTGACAGCTTCCGCGATAAAGCATGGTCGTCTCCCGGTGCGGCCCGTGCGCGTCGCCGGCGCCCGGGCGGGACGCCGTTGGCCGGGCCGATCCAAACGCGTACAGTAGCGCTCGCATGCGCCGCACGCAATGTCCGGGCGGCGCCCATCCGTCATCGACTCAGGAGACCGTCATGCTCGAACTGCGCCCCGGCTGCGAATGCTGCGACAAGGACTTGCCGCCCGATTCGGCGGAAGCGCGCATCTGTACATTCGAGTGCACGTTTTGCGCGACCTGCGCGGACGACGTGCTGAAGGGCCGCTGCCCGAACTGCGGCGGCGACCTGGTCGCGCGCCCGCGGCGACCGGCGAGCCTGCTCGCGAAGTACCCGGCGTCGACGGAACGCATCCACAAGCCGGGCGGCTGCGCGAACGCCTGACGGCGCGGCACCGGCCGCCCCGCTCCCGTCACGACGCTTCGATGCGCGCGCGCGTCACCGCGAGCAGCGTCGCCATCGCGCGGCGCGCGCCGTCCTCGTCGCGCACGCGGATCGCGTCGCTGACGGCCGTATGCTCGGCAAGCGACGCGTTGTACACGTCCGCCCGACGCGCGTTCAATTGCAGTTGCGCCTCGAGCGTGCGATCGATCAGCGCGCCGAGCGGCACCAGCAGCTCGTTGCCGCCGGCCTCCAGCACGCTCAGGTGAAAGCGCAGGTCGGCGCGCACCCATTCGTCGACGTTGCGCGCGGCGGCCATCGCGCGCGCCGCGCCCTCGATCGCGTCGAACGCGTCGGGCGTATGCGTGCGCGCGGCCAGCGCGGCCGCGTACGGCTCGATCATCTCGCGCATCTCCTGCAGCTTCAGCGCGAACGCGAGCGGCGGCGCGACGCGCGCATACCAGTCGAGCAGATCGGCATCGAGCAGGTTCCACGCACGGCGCGGCCGCACGCGCGTGCCGACTTTCGGCCGCGATTCGACCAACCCCTTCGACGTCAGCGTGCGCAACGCCTCGCGCATCACCGTGCGGCTCACGCCGTACATCTCCATCAGGTCGGGTTCCCTCGGCAGCAGCGATTCGGGCGGATAGTCGCCGCGCAGGATCGCGGTCGCGAGCCGGAAAGCCGTCTGTCCATGCAGGTCGCGTTGAATGATCGTTCTCCGTCGGGCGGGGTGCCCACTATCTGCACATTAATGCTATTAATACTATTTTTTATTCGACTACGCTAGGATAACCGCGAAAGCACGGATCGCGCGCCGGTTCGCACGGCCGCGCCGGTCAATCATGGAGACCCGCGTCATGAAAATCACCCGCCTCGAAACTTTCGTCGTCCCGCCCCGCTGGCTGTTCCTCAAGATCGAAACCGACGAGGGCATCGTCGGCTGGGGCGAGCCGGTCGTCGAAGGCCGCGCGCACACGGTCGAGGCCGCCGTGCACGAACTGGCCGACTACCTCGTCGGCCGCGACCCGCTCCTGATCGAGGATCACTGGCAGGTGATGTACCGCGCGGGCTTCTACCGCGGCGGCCCGATCATGATGAGCGCGATCGCGGGCGTCGACCAGGCGCTGTGGGACATCAAGGGCAAGCATCACGGCGTGCCGGTGCACGCGCTGCTGGGCGGCCAGGTGCGCGAGCGCATCAAGGTGTATTCGTGGATCGGCGGCGACCGGCCGAGCGACGTCGCGAACAATGCGCGCGCGGTCGTCGAGCGCGGCTTCAAGGCCGTGAAGATGAACGGCTCCGAGGAGCTGCAGATCGTCGACACCTACGACAAGGTCGAGCAGGTGATCGCGAACGTCGCGGCGGTGCGCGACGCGGTCGGCCCGCACGTCGGGATCGGCGTCGACTTCCACGGCCGCGTGCACAAGCCGATGGCGAAAGTGCTCGCGAAGGAACTCGATCCGTACAAGCTGATGTTCATCGAGGAGCCGGTGCTGTCGGAGAACGCCGAGGCGCTGCGCGACATCGTCAACCAGACCAACACGCCGATCGCGCTCGGCGAACGGCTGTACTCGCGCTGGGACTTCAAGCACATCCTCGCGGGCGGCTACGTCGACATCATCCAGCCAGACGCATCGCACGCGGGCGGCATCACCGAATGCCGCAAGATCGCGACGCTCGCGGAAAGCTACGACGTCGCGCTCGCGCTGCACTGCCCGCTCGGGCCCATCGCGCTCGCCGCGTGCCTGCAGCTCGACGCGGTCAGCTACAACGCGTTCATCCAGGAGCAGAGCCTCGGCATCCACTACAACCAGGGCAACGACCTGCTGGACTACCTGCGCAACCCCGAAGTGTTCCGCTACGAAGACGGATTCGTCGCGATCCCGCAAGGCCCGGGGCTCGGCATCGACGTGAACGAGGAGAAGGTGCGCGAGATGGCGAAGACGGGCCATCGCTGGCGCAACCCGGTGTGGCGCCACGCGGACGGCAGCGTCGCCGAGTGGTGAGTGCGAGGCGGATCGCGCGCGGCTGCGGCCAGCGCGGTACGCATCGACTTGAGTCCGGCCGCCCGATGAACTGACAGGCGGCCGTTTTTACATGCGCGGCGAGCATGCCATGCATGGTGCACGCCCTTCGCGTCCCTGCATCGCGCTCTTGCATTGCGCCGCGTAGAACCCGCCGTCAGCCGAGCGCCGCGAACCCCGGCACGCTGAACGACAGCACGGCCGCCGCGACGAATACGCCGATCATCGTCATCCCTTCGAGATGCAGGATGTTGCGGAACGTGTGCGCGTCCTCGGTCGACGCGGTGCGGCGCAGGCGCGGCAGCGCCGAGAAGCGGTTGAGCCCGCCGAGCACGAGCGCGAGCGCGACGAGCAGCAGCTTCAGCAGCAACACGCGCCCCCACGTGCTGCCGTCGAGCGGCGCGAGCGAGCCGCCGAGCCCGCGGATCGCGTTGAGCACGCCGGTGCCGAGCACGAAGACGACCGCGACGATCGACGTACGCGACAGCTGATGGCCGATGCGGATCAGCGCGCCGCGCGCGACCGACGACCCCAGCGCCGGCAGCACCGCGAGCCCGCCCGCGAGCACGAGGCCGCCCCATACGGCGGTGGCCAGCAGGTGCAGCGTCTGCACGCCGACCGCCGCGGACAGCACGCCGCTATCGGCCGCATGGCCGAGCGACGCCTTGCCGGCCGCGACCACGATCACCGCGAGCCACAGCACCGCATGCGCGAGCGGGCCGTCCGGCTTCGCGAGCGCGACGATCGCGAGCACCACCGCGCCGGCGAACGCGACGCTCCACGCGAAGCCCGTGTGCGTCTGCATCAGCATGACGGGCATCGCGGCGAACGCGCCGCCGAGCCCCGCGCCGCTCATCGCCGCGGCCTCGTAGACGAGCCAGCCGAGATCGGCGAGCACCAGCGCCAGCGCCGCCGCGACCAGCGAATGTTGCGCACGCAGCCATGCGGGGTGGGACGGCGCGACGACCGGCCGCGCGCCGTCCTTGCCGAGCCACGCCTTGAGCAGCGCCGAGCCGACCGCCATCGCGAACGCCGCGTCCATCAGCGCCGCGAGCGCGACCTGACCGATCCACAAGCTGTCGAACTTCATCGCGCATGCCCTCCCGCAAGCGGCAGGCCGGCAGTGCGGCGGCAACGGGACGGACGGCGTGAGGCAGGCAACGGCACGGTAAGAAACGTCATCGATGAATCCGGAAACGGGAGAAATGACTGGACCTGCGGCGGAGGCGGCGCCGCGCGACCCGCGAGTGTACGGTCTTCGAGGGTGAAAGCGCACGCCGGTTCACTCGCGCGCGGCGCAATGCGCGTCAAATTGTCGCAAGTCGCAAACAGACAGGAACCGATGTCCTTTCGTCAAATAGCCGTCATTACCCATCGATGATAGAATGCCGCGTCGCAGCAGCCCGGCTGTCCTGCCGTCCATGCGCCGAGCCGATCGTAGCCCGGACAAGGTCCCCGACGAATAATCATGGAGTCTCGTGTGTCTTCAAGACGCCTCTTCCGTCCGCTGCTCGCCGTTCTGATGATCGGCGGCGCGGGCCTTACGAGCGCTGCCCAAGCGCAGACCAAGCCCACGGAGCAAGCGCACGCCCAGCAGGCGCCGCTCAAGGCACCCGATACCATGG
This sequence comes from Burkholderia sp. MSMB1835, assembly GCF_001526365.1. NCBI lineage: Bacteria > Pseudomonadati > Pseudomonadota > Betaproteobacteria > Burkholderiales > Burkholderiaceae > Burkholderia > Burkholderia sp. MSMB1835. Next base: position 111,202 of record NZ_LOYP01000050.1, on the reverse strand, counting down.
CCGAGCGCGTGCGCGGCTGTACCGCATGCCACGGCGTTCACGGCCAGGGCACGGACAACGACTATTTCCCGCGGCTTGCCGGCAAGCCGGCCGAGTACCTGTACAACCAGCTCGTCAACTTCCGTGACGGCCGGCGCAAGTACCCGCCGATGAATTACCTGCTGACGTACCTGAACGACGACTACCTGCGCGAAATCGCCGAGCACTTCTCGGCCGAGCGTCCGCCGTACCCGACGCCGGCGAAGCCGACGCTGCCGGCCGCGACGCTCGCGCGCGGCAAGCAGCTCGTCACGCAGGGCGATCCGTCCCGCAAGCTGCCGGCCTGCGTGGCCTGCCACGGCGCAGGGCTGACCGGCATGCAGCCGGCGATCCCGGGCCTCGTCGGCCTGCACGCCGATTACCTGAGCGCGCAGCTCGGCGCATGGCGCTCGGGCAACCGCCACGCGAAGGCGCCCGATTGCATGCACGACATCGCCGCGAAGCTTTCCGACGAAGACGTGACGGCCGTGACCGCATGGCTCGCCGCGCAACCGGCGCCCGCCAACCCCGTGCCGGCTCCGGCGCGTTCGATGAAGACTCCGCTCGCCTGCGGCAGCGAACCGCAATAAGGCAAGGGAGACAGACACAATGAAACGCAAGTCCCTGTTTGCACTCTCGGCCGTCGCGATCATCGCGGCCGCCGCCCTCGTGCCGGTTCTGTGGCCGGGCAACGACACGCTGCACGGCGCTGCCGCCGTCGCGGCCACGCCGGCCGACCAGGCCGCGCTGATCAAGAAGGGCGAATACCTCGCGCGCGTCGGCGACTGTATCGCGTGCCACACCGTGCGCGGCGGCAAGCCGTTCGCGGGCGGCCTGCCGATGGCGACGCCGTTCGGCACGATGTACACGCCGAACATCACGCCGGACGACAAGGACGGCATCGGCAAGTGGACGTCGGACGACTTCTACCGCGCGATGCACACCGGCCGTTCGAAGGACGGCAGCCTGCTCTATCCGGGCTTCCCGTTCGCGAGCTACACGAAGGTCACGCGCGCCGATTCGGACGCGATCTACGCGTACCTGCGCTCGGTGGCGCCGGTGTCGGTGCCGAGCCGTCCGCACGAACTGAAGTTCCCGTTCAACAACCGCAACCTGCTGATCGGCTGGCGCACGCTGTTCTTCAAGGAAGGCGAGTACAAGCCGGATCCGACGAAGTCGGTCGAATGGAATCGCGGCGCGTATCTCGTCGAAGGCCTCGGCCACTGCTCGATGTGCCACACGTCGATCAACATGATGGGCGGCCCGGTGAACTCGTCGGCGTTCGCCGGCGGCCTGATCCCGCTGCAGAACTGGTATGCGCCGTCGCTGACGAACGACAAGGAACTCGGTCTCGGCGACTGGCACGTGCAGGAGCTGTCCGACCTGCTGCAAGCCGGCGTGTCGCAGAAGGGCGCGGTGTTCGGCCCGATGGCGGACGTGGTCCACAACAGCCTGCAGTACATGACCGACGAAGATACGCGCGCGATGTCGACGTACCTGAAGTCGATCCCGCAGAAGGCCGAAGCCCCGAAGAACATGCAGTACGAGCCGTCGAAGCAGTTCGGCAACGCGCTGTTCGACCAGGGCAAGAAGATCTACGCGGACAACTGCGCGACCTGCCACGCCGAAAACGGCGCCGGCAAGCCGCCGGCCTATCCGCCGCTCGCGGGCAACCACTCGATCATGATGGAATCGGCCGTCAACCCGATCCGCATGGTGCTGAATGGCGGCTACCCGCCGAGCACGTTCAAGAATCCGCGTCCGTACGGGATGCCGCCGTTCGCACAGTCGCTGTCGAACCAGGAAGTCGCGGCGGTCGTCACGTATATCCGGATGTCTTGGGGTAACAACGGTACGCCGATCTCGCCGCAACAGGTGAGCGATCTGCGTTCCGCGCCGCTCGACTAAGAAGCGGCTCACACACACGGGGCGCGGCTGCGGGAAACCGCGGCCGCGCCCTTTTGCTTTTTGGCTGTTTTGCGATGCAGGTTTGCCGCGCGGGCCGCGCGACGCATCGCCGATCATAAAACTCAAGAGTGGTATCTATGTCTTTCGAATCTCTCGGCTTGGCCGAACCGCTGGTCAAGGCGGTCAACGAGCTCGGCTACACGTCGCCGACCCCGATCCAGCAGCAGGCGATCCCGGCCGTCCTCGGCGGCGGCGACCTGCTCGCCGGCGCACAGACCGGCACCGGCAAGACCGCCGGCTTCACGCTGCCGATCCTGCAACGCCTGCACACGTTCTATGCCGAGCACCGTGGCGCGAAGCGCGCGGTGCGCGCACTGATCCTCACGCCGACGCGCGAACTCGCCGCCCAGGTCGAGGAAAGCGTGCGCGCGTACAGCAAGTACCTGAAGCTGCGCTCGACCGTGATGTTCGGCGGCGTCAGCATCAATCCGCAGATCGATGCGCTCAAGCGCGGCGTCGACATCGTCGTCGCGACGCCGGGGCGCCTGCTCGACCACATGCAGCAGAAGACCATCGACCTGTCGGATCTCGACATCCTCGTGCTCGACGAAGCCGACCGGATGCTCGACATGGGCTTCATCCACGACATCAAGCGCGTGCTCGCGAAGCTGCCGCCGCAGCGCCAGAACCTGCTGTTCTCGGCCACCTTCTCCGACGAGATCAAGGCGCTTGCCGACAGCCTGCTCGACTCGCCCGCGCTGATCGAGGTCGCCCGCCGCAACACGACCGCCGAGAGCGTCGCGCAGAAGATTCACCCGGTCGACCGCGACCGCAAGCGCGAGCTGCTCACGCACCTGATCCGCGAACACAACTGGTTCCAGGTGCTCGTGTTCACGCGCACCAAGCACGGTGCGAACCGGCTGGCGGAGCAACTGACGAAGGACGGCATCAGCGCGATGGCGATCCACGGCAACAAGAGTCAGTCGGCCCGGACGCGCGCGCTGGCCGAGTTCAAGAACAGCACGCTGCAGGTGCTCGTCGCGACCGATATCGCCGCGCGCGGGATCGACATCGACCAGTTGCCGCACGTCGTCAACTTCGACCTGCCGAACGTGCCCGAGGATTACGTGCACCGGATCGGCCGCACGGGCCGCGCGGGTGCGACCGGCGAAGCCGTGTCGCTCGTGTGCGTCGACGAGAAGCTGCTGCTGCGCGACATCGAGCGGCTGATCAAGCGCGAGATCCCGCAGGAAGTGATCGCGGGCTTCGAACCCGATCCGAACGCGAAGCCGGAGCCGATCCAGCAGCGCCGCGGGCAACAGCCGCGCGGCGGCAACGGTGGTGGCGGCGGCAATCGCCAGCCGCGCGCAGGCGGCTCAGGCCAGCCGGCCGCGAAACGCGACGGCAACGCGCAACCGAAGGCGGCACCGCAGAAGGCCGCGAAGCCGCGCACGCAAGGCGGTGCCGGTGGTAACGGCGGCGGACGTCCGGCGGGCGGCGGCAACGGCGCCCGGCCGGCGAGCGGCAACGCGGCGCACGCGAACCGCAACCGTTCGTCGCGCAGCGGCCAGCGCGGTCACTGAAGCCGCGCGGCCGCGCGCCGCAGGTGCTCGATCTGGCGCTGCCAGCGCGCGAGCACCGCGGCGCGCTCCCCTTCCAGCGTGAACGTGATACCCGTCGCGAGACGCGCATAGCCGACCCGCTGCGCATCGCCGTGCGCGATCGTCGCAGCGAATCCGGCCAGTCCGCCGAAGTCTCCTTCGAGCGGCACCATCTCCAGTTGCGCCTGAAAGAACGCACCGTCCGCGACGAGCGTCAACGCGGCCGTGCGCCGTTGCGCGATCGCGCGCGCCGCTCGCGACTGCGGCCAGAGCGCGATCAGCAGCGTGCGCGCATCGTGTGCATAGATCTCGCCGACGCCGAGCAGCGTCGTGCGCAACTGACCGTCGTCGGTCGCGACGATCAGCGACGCGGCGATATCGGCATGACGTTCGAGTGCGGTGCCGTCGAACAACGACACGACGGCGGACGGCCACGCGTCGAACGTCCATTGTTCGAGCGCGTGGCGATGGGTATCGGTCATGATGGCGTGGCCCCGGTGCGGGTCGGATAAGGATGCGCCAGCCTGCGCGCGACGGGCCGCGCCGCGGCGATCAGCGCAGGAAAACGTGCCGCGTGATCTTCGTGAGCGGATAGTGGACGCCCGGCTGGATCTTCGCGGGCAGATCGAGCGGCTTGAGCAGCATCTTCACGCACATGTCGGCCGACAGGTTGCGCCGCACGAGCCTGCTGATGCGCGCGGCGCGCTCGCGGTTGTATTGGCTGTCGCCGACGCGGTCCGGATAGCGAATCGCGAAGACGTGGCGCAGCGCGATCTCGGAATCCTCGTTCTTGATTTCCATCACGCGGCGCGCGAGGGCCCCGAGCACCGCGAGCCGGCCGTTGCCTTCGACCTGGTTGTACTTCTTGAAGAATTTGAAGAAGTGCTTGTAGTGGCGCACTTCGTCCGTGCGGATGTTGTCGGTGATTTCCTTCAGCACCGGCTCATCCGAGCATTCGTTGATCGCGCGATAGAGCGTGGCCGTGCCCGTCTCGACGACGCAGCGTGCGACCATTTCAAGCGCGCGGGTTTTTTCGAACGCCTCGACCGAGCAGGTCTTCGAATACTCGGCAAAGAAATTCGCGAAGGCGGTATCCCAGTCGAACTCGGGCCACACGTGCGCGATGTACGCCTTCAGTGCGCGGCCGTGCTGCAATTCTTCGTGCTCCCATGCATTGTTGAGCCATGCGGAGACTTCAGGATCGTCATTGAAGAATTCGCTCAGATTGCTCGTATAGAGATCCGAGCCGCTTTCGATGAACGACGATGCGCACAGCAGCAACAACAGGTCCTCGTTCGCGGCGGCACGCTGACGATCGATCCGGTTCAGGTCGATGTCCTCGATACGCCACGGCATCACATGCGTCGTTTTGGTGTCCATGGTGGTGCGCTCCCAGTCGTCGCGCGGAGGCCGGCCCATGCCCGGGGCACAGGCGCCAGCCGATCCGCAGGCGGCGTTTTACATGCGTTTATAGTGAATCGGTCCGGCCGAACCATCCTGGCATCTTAGCCGGACTTTGACGTTCGTGCTCCAAAGCACTGACCATACCCGACAGGCGCAGTTCCACCGCGTCCGTTGCCGTTCGTTAGACGAGGCCTTCAAACCGCTTGCGCAGCGTCGAGGGCATGCGCCGCCTCAAACGAAACGGGCGGCCATTCGGCCGCCCGTGAAGCTGGACAACTGCAAAGAAGATCGGAAGCGATCCGTCAGAAACCGGCCGCGAGCCCGTCGCGCCGGCTGTCGCTCGCGGCCACGTAGCCGCGCTCCGGATCGTCGGGATCGAGGCGCCAGACGAACTGCCCCGAACCGAAATCCATGTAAGGATCGTCGATCGACTTGATCGTGTGGCCGCGGGCGGTCAGCGCGTCGACCGTCGCGCGGTTCATCGTCGCCTCGACGTCGAGCGTGAAGTCGCGGTTGACCTTCCAGCGCGGCGCGCAACACGCGGCCTGCGGCTGCTGGCCATAGCCGAGCATCCGCACGACGGTCTGCAGATGGCCCTGCGGCTGCATGTCGCCGCCCATCACGCCGAAGCTCATCACGGCCTCGGTGCGGCCGTTGGCTTCCTCGGTGACGAACGCCGGGATGATCGTGTGGAACGGCCGCTTGCCGCCCGCGACGACGTTCGGCGAAGCCGGGTCCATCGAGAAGCCATGCCCGCGGTTCTGCAGCGCAATGCCCGTGCCGGGCACGACGAGTCCCGAACCGAAGCCCATGTAGTTCGACTGGATGAAGCTCACCATCATGCCGCATTCGTCGGCCGCCGACAGGTAGATCGTGCCGCCCGAATGCGGGCGGCCGGCGGCGAAGTGCGTCGCGCGTGCAGGATCGATCAGCTTCGCGCGTTCCGCGAGATAGGCGTCGTCGAGCATCTGTTCGGGCGTGACGTCCATCGCGCGCGGATCGGCGACGTAGCGATAGACGTCCGCGAACGCGAGCTTCATCGCCTCGATCTGCAGATGCTGCGAATCGACCGAGTCGACCGGCCATTCGGTCGCGCCCGCGTGCTCGGCGATGCCGAGCGCGATCAGCGCGGCGATGCCCTGCCCGTTCGGCGGGATCTCGTGAATCGTGTGGCGGCCGAAGCGCTTGCCGATCGGCTCGACCCATTCCGGCCGATACGCACGCAAGTCGGCTTCGGTCAGCGCCCCGCCGCCTTCGCGCGCGAACGCGGCGATACGCTCGGCGAGCACGCCTTCGTAGAACGCACGCGCACCGTCCTTCGCGAGCGTGCGCAGCGTCTGCGCATGACCGGGCAGGCACATGCGTTCGCCAACGAGCGGCGCGCGGCCGCGCGGCATGAAGGTGTCCGCGAAGCCAGGCAGGCCCTGCAGTTCGGGAACGGCCGCCGCCCACTTGTGCGCGACGATCGGCGACACCGAATAGCCGCGCTCCGCGATCTCGATCGCCGGCTCGAGCAGGTCCGCGAACGGCAGCGAACCGAACTTCGCGTGCAGCGCTTCCCAGCCCGCGATCACGCCCGGCACGGTGACGGTGTCCCAGCCGCGCGTCGGCTGGTTCGCGATGCCGCGGGCGTTGGCGCCATGGCGCTTGCGGAAGTAGTCGACGTTCCACGCGGCCGGCGCGACGCCCGATGCATTCAGCCCGGACAGCCGCTCGCCGTCCCACACGAGCGCGAATGCGTCGCCGCCGAGCCCGCACGACACGGGCTCGACGACCGTGATCGCGGCGGCCGCGGCCAGCGCCGCATCCACCGCGTTGCCGCCCTTCCACAGCATCCGCAGCCCGGCTTGCGCGGCAAGCGGGTGCGACGTCGACACGACGTTGCGCGCGAACACCGGGATGCGGGTCGACGGATACGGGTTGTGCCAGTTGAAATCAGTCATCGATACCACCTCGTCGAAAGCCGAATGAACGCGCCCGCGCGAGCGGGCAATCCGCCATTGCAGCGCGATCAGCGCAATCGCACAAATTCATTTGTCACATGAATCCATGCAATTTCTACATGAATCATGTGCGCGGACGGCCGGCTGGCCGGCCGAACGCCGTTGCCGCCCTTACAATACCCGCTCCGTCTCACGACCCGACCATCGAGCCATGACCCGAGATCCCCGCCTCACCCTCAACGCGCGCCAGCAGGAACTGCTCGAATGGGTGCAGCGCGACGGCTTCGTGACCGTCGACGATCTCGCCGCGCATTTCGCGGTGACGCCGCAGACGATCCGCCGCGACGTGAACTGGCTCGCCGACCTGAACCTGCTGCGCCGCTACCACGGCGGCGCGAGCCTGCCGACCAGCTCGGAGAACGTGTCGTATACGGCGCGCCAGCGGATGTTCCACGACGAGAAGCGGCGCATCGCGGCGCTCGCGGCGTCGCACATCCCCGACCAGGCGTCGCTGTTCATCAACCTCGGCACGACGACCGAGGAAGTCGCGCGCGCGCTGAACCGCCATCACGGGCTGCACGTGATCACGAACAACCTGAACGTCGCGTCGATGATGAGCGGCTACCCCGACTGCGAGGTGCTGATCACGGGCGGCATCGTGCGGCCGTGGGACAAGGGCATCGTCGGCGAGCTCGCGATCGACTTCATCCGCCAGTTCAAGGTCGACTACGCGATCATCGGCACGTCGGCGATCGAGGCCGACGGCACGCTGCGCGATTTCGACACGCGCGAGGTGCGCGTCGCCGAGGCGATCATGCAGCATGCACGCACGGTCTACCTCGTGACCGACCATTCGAAGGTCGGCCGCCCGGCGCTCGTGCGCCAGGGCCATCTGAGCCAGGTGCACGCGCTTTTCACCGACAAGCCGCTGCCGCCCGACATGGCCGACACGGTGGCCGCCGCCGGCACCCAGGTGTACGTCGCGGAATGACGCGCGCGATGCTGCAGCGCACCTGAAACTTCAAGTGAAATCAAGAAGTTGACGCCGCGCGCGGACCGCTCGCGGCGGGCCCTTCTGTCAAACGGAAAATTAACGGGGCACGATTTGTCGTTGCCTGCGCACTCGACTAGACTCCAGTTCCCCGGCCCGTTCGCCGATCCGCCTGTGCCAGGGCGGTGCGAATCGCAGGCCGGCGAATGCAGCTTTTCCCCCCAAGCCATACCCTCGCGGGGTATCGCGCGGCGGCGTATGCGCCGGCCGCGCGGGCAGTCCGATTGCCATGGAGAGAACGATGCTGAGTCCGCATGAATTCGCCACGCTCTTGCTTGTGAAGGACGCGCCTGATCAGCGCGACATGGATCGGGATGAACTGGACATCCTGCTCGAACAACAGCTCGTCCGCCTGGAAGGGCTCGGCTCGGGACGCAAATACTGCGTGACCGAGACCGGCGACGCCGCGCTGCGATCCATCAAGTACCGCTATTCGTAAGCCCCGCCGCTTTGACCCGAACGCGCGGCCGGACTCCGGCCGCGCGTTCGTTCCGGCCTCCCGCCTGCCCGCCGTTCGCCGCCGTCGACATCAGCCGCCGCGCAGCGTCGGATCGACCGCCGCCCGCCAGCTGATGGCCTGCGCGCGCGCCCCATTGAAATAGGCGATCCAGCCGGCGCGCGCCGCCGCGTCGGGCGCCACATAGTGGGTCGAAAGTTCGTTTACGAACGCACAATAGTTCGCCTCGGTCAGCCCGCGATACCGTTTCGCGACGTACGCGTCGTACAGCGTCGAGTAGACCGGCTGCGCGTCCGCGCCCCAGTCGCGCGCCGCGCCGCCGCACGACGTCTGCAGGTCGACGAACGACGGCGCCCGCCAGTTGCCGGCGAGCGGCGGCATCCCTGCGCTGCACCCCGCCAGAAGGACGGCGCCCACGCCGGCCCACATCCCAATACGCATGATTCACCTCGCAAAACGGTCGATTCCGCCAGTATCGTCCGGGATCGGCGGACGCGCTACTGGCCCCGCTTTTTCGAACTTTACTTTTTCGATTTCGTTCGTTAAATTTCGAATTCGAACATTTCATGTTCGCCCTATTTCAACAGACGATAAGGACAGCAGGTGACCCAACCGAATCGCTACGATCTGCTCGTCGTCGGCGGCGGCATCAACGGCGCGGGGATCGCGCGCGATGCGGCCGGCCGCGGCCTGTCGGTCATGCTCTGCGAGCAGGACGACCTCGCGTCGCACACGTCGTCGTCCAGCACGAAGCTGATTCACGGCGGCCTGCGTTACCTCGAGTACAACGAGTTCGGGCTGGTGCGCAAGGCGCTGCAGGAGCGCGAAACGCTGCTGCGCGCGGCGCCGCACATCATGTGGCCGCTGCGCTTCGTGATGCCGCACATGCCGAACCTGCGCCCGGCCTGGCTGATCCGCATCGGCCTGTTCCTCTACGATCACCTCGCGAAACGCGAACTGCTGCCCGGCTCGCGCGGCATCGACATGCGCCGCCATGCGGCCGGCGCGCCGCTGATCGACTCGATCAAGCGCGGCTTCGTGTATTCCGACGGCTGGGTCGACGACGCCCGCCTCGTCGTGCTGAACGCGATGGATGCGAAGGAGCGCGGCGCCGAGATCCTGACGCGCACGAAGCTCGTTTCCGCCGAGCGCCGCGGCGACGCATGGGAAGCGCGGCTGCAGCAGGCCGACGGTTCGATCCGCGTCGTGCATGCGAGCGCGATCGCGAACGCGGCCGGCCCGTGGGTCGGCGAAGTGCTGCACGGCGCGCTCGGCCGCGGCGCGCATCACAGCGTGCGGCTCGTGAAGGGCAGCCACATCATCACGCGCCGCCTGTTCGATCACGATCACGCCTACATCTTCCAGAACCCGGACAAGCGGATCATCTTCGCGATTCCGTACGAGCACGATTTCACGCTGATCGGCACGACCGACGTCGAATACACGAACGATCCCGCGAAGGTCGCGATCGATCGCGACGAGACGCAGTACCTGTGCGATTCGATCAACCGCTACTTCAAGCGCAAGATCTCGCCGGCCGACGTGCACTGGACCTATTCGGGCGTGCGCCCGCTGCTGGAAGACGAGAACGCGGCGAACGCATCGGCCGTCACGCGCGACTATCGCCTCGAGCTCGACGACGGCGCGGGCGCCCCGCTGCTGTCGGTGTTCGGCGGCAAGATCACGACGTTCCGCAAGCTCGCGGAAGAAGCCGGCGACATGCTGTGCCGCGCGCTCGGCCGCGACGCGAAGACCTGGACGGCCGGCGTCGCGCTGCCGGGCGGCGACATCGCGAACGCGAAGTTCGACGTATTCGCCGGCGCGTTCGCGAAACGCCATCCGTGGCTGCCCGCCGCACTCGCGCGCCGCTATGCGCGTGCGTACGGCACCCGCGCGGAGCGCGTGATCGACGGCGCGAAGTCGCTGGCCGATCTGGGCGCCGAAATCGCGCCGGGCATCCACGACGCGGAACTGCGCTACCTGCGCGACGCCGAATGGGCGACCTGCGCACAGGACGTGCTGTGGCGGCGCTCGAAGCTCGGGCTGCACGTCGCGCCCGGCACGCTCGATGCGGTGACCGCCGCGGTCGACGCATGGTTCGCCGCCGCGCATGCGCCGCACGCCTGATTCGAATGCAGTTGCAGTTGCCTGACCGACGTTGACTCACCGACGCGCCGCCCACATGCGGCGCGCATCACAACTAAGCCAATCCACGGATGGAGATGAGAGACATGCAGGACCAGTACATCCTCGCGCTTGACCAGGGCACCACGAGTTCCCGCGCGATGCTGTTCGATCGCCAGGGCAATATCGTATCGATCGCCCAGAAGGAATTCGAACAGATCTACCCGCAACCCGGCTGGGTCGAGCACGACCCGCAGGAAATCTGGTCGACGCAAGCCGGCGTCGCCGCGGAAGCCGTCACGCGCACGGGCCTGAACGGCACGTCGATCGCCGCGATCGGCATCACGAACCAGCGCGAAACGACGATCGTCTGGGATCGCGAGACGGGCCAGCCCGTCTACAACGCGATCGTCTGGCAGGATCGCCGCACGGCCGACTTCTGCGATTCGCTGAAGCAGCAGGGCCTCGAAGCGAAGGTGCGCGCGAAGACCGGCCTGCCGATCGACGCGTACTTCTCCGCGACGAAGATCCGCTGGATCCTCGACAACGTGCCGGGCGCGCGCGACAAGGCGCGCCAGGGCAAGCTCGCGTTCGGCACCGTCGACAGCTGGCTCGTGTGGAACTTCACGAAGCACGAGCTGCACGTGACCGACGTGACCAACGCGTCGCGCACGATGCTGTTCAACATCCACACGCGCGAGTGGGACGGCGAGCTGCTCGAGTTGCTCGACATCCCGCGCAGCATGCTGCCGGAAGTGAAGGCGTCGTCGGAGATCTACGGCCACACGAAGACCACCGTGTTCGCGTCGAAGATCCCGCTCGCCGGGATCGCCGGCGACCAGCACGCCGCGCTGTTCGGCCAGATGTGCACGACCTCGGGCATGGTGAAGAACACCTACGGCACCGGCTGCTTCCTGATGATGAACACCGGCGACAAGCCGATCGAGTCGAAGAACAACCTCGTCACGACGATCGCGTGGCAGATCGGCGACGACGTGCAGTACGCGCTCGAAGGCAGCATCTTCATCGCGGGCGCGGTCGTGCAGTGGCTGCGCGACGGCGTGGGCCTCATCAAGACGGCCGCGGAAATCGAGGCGCTCGCAGCCAGCGTGCCGCATACCGACGGCGTCTACCTCGTGCCCGCCTTCGCCGGCCTCGGCGCGCCGCACTGGAACGCACGGGCGCGCGGCTCGGTGTTCGGCGTCACGCGCGGCACGAGCGCCGCGCATCTCGCCCGCGCGGCACTCGATGCAATCGCGTACCAGTCGCTCGACGTGCTGGCCGCGATGGAAGCCGACTCGGGCATCAGCATCGGCGAGCTGCGCGTCGACGGCGGCGCGAGCGCGAACAACCTGCTGATGCAGTTCCAGGCCGACCTGCTCGGCGTCGACGCGGTGCGTCCGCAGATCACCGAGACGACCGCGCTCGGCGCGGCCTACCTCGCGGGCCTCGCGATCGGCTACTGGAAGAACCTCGACGAAGTGCGCGACCAGTGGCAGCTCGATCGCCGCTTCGCGCCGTCGATGCCGAAGGAGCAGGTCGAGCAGCGCATGGCCGGCTGGCAGCGTGCGGTGCGCGCCGCGAAGGCATGGGCCGACGACACGCAGTAACCGCAACACCGTCGAACGAAATACAACAACACCGGCGGACCGCGCAGCGCGCGAGTCCGCCGCACTCTACGAGAGACAACATGTCACCTTATATTGCGGAATTCATCGGCACGGCGATCCTCGTGCTGCTCGGCAACGGCGCGGTCGCGAACGTGCTGCTTGCGAAGACCAAGGGCAAAGGCGCGGACCTGATCGTGATCGTGATGGGCTGGGCGATGGCGGTATTCGTCGCCGTCTACGTGACCGCGTCGTTCAGCGGCGCGCACCTGAACCCGATCGTCACGATCAGCCTCGCGCTCGCGGGCAAGTTCGCGTGGTCGAAAGTCGGCGGCTACGTGCTCGCGCAGATGCTCGGCGGGATGGCCGGCGCGTTGCTCGTGTGGCTCGCGTATCGCCAGCACTTCGCGAAGGAAGCGGATGCGGACCTGAAGCTCGCGGTGTTCTGCACGGCGCCGGCAATCCGCAGCGTCACGCACAACGTGCTGACCGAAGCGATCTGCACGTTCGTGCTGATCCTCGGCGTGCTGTACCTCGCGTCGCCGCAGGTCGGCCTCGGCGCACTCGACGCGCTGCCCGTCGGCCTGCTGGTGCTCGGCATCGGCATCTCGCTCGGCGGCCCGACCGGCTATGCGATGAGCCCCGCGCGCGACCTGTCGCCGCGCATCATGCATGCGCTGCTGCCGATTCCCGGCAAGCGCGACAGCGACTGGCGCTATGCGTGGGTGCCGGTCGTCGGCCCGCTGCTCGGCGGCGCCGCGGCAGCCGGCCTGTATCTGCACCTGCACGCGACGATCTGATCGCGGTTTCGCCCGGGTTTGCGCGCGGCAGCGGTTGCCGCGCGCTGCCGCGCTCCCCGCTTCTTCCCCCCGCTTCTTCCCCCCGCTTCTTCCCCCCGCTTCATTCTCACGTCGTCGTCGTCGGCTGTCGGCGCTCGTCGGTCGTCGTCGGATGCCTGTCGTCGGCCGTCGCTGTCTTCATCGCCGTCTTCGTCTCTGTCTTCGTCGCCGTTTTCGTCGCTGTCGACCCGCCTGAGGCCGCGCTCGGGCCGGCACCGCAGCGCGTCACCGCCGATCGCTCGCGGCCGATACCAGCGACTTCAGCTTCACCGTCGCATCCGCGACCGCGCCCGGCGTCACGTCGATCCCGCGCTCGACCAGCATGCGCGCGACGCGCATTTCCTTCGCGAATCCCGCTGCACGGCCGAAGCCGCTCGCCGCGACGAGCCGCTCGCTCGCGTCGAAGTGGAAATGAATCTCGGCGTCCTCGCCGAGCACGCGCGCGACCGTGCGCTCGCCGAACGCCGGTTCGCCGGCCACCTGCAGCTGCGCATCGTATTGATCGGACCAGAACCACGGCTTGTCGCGATACGGTTCGTCGGCACCCAGCATGTTGAGTGCGGCGACGCGTGCCTGCGTTTCGGCACCGTGCCAGGTTTCCTGACGCACGAACCGCCCGGACGACCCGCTCGGGAACACCGCGACATCGCCGGCCGCATAGATGCCGGGCGCCGACGTCTCGAGCCGCGCATTCACGACGATCCCGCGATCGACGGCGAGGCCCGCCGCACGCGCCAGCTCGTCCGCGGGTTCGATCCCGATGCCGGCGACCACGGTATCGGCGATCAGCGTGTCGCCGTCGTCGAGCACGACGGCCAGTGCGCCGTCCGGCCTGCGTGCGATCGCGACGGGCCGGCGGTTCAGGCCGATCGCGACGCCCCGCTGCACATGCAACGCATGCACGCGTGCCGCGATCGGCTCGGGCACCGCGCGGCCGAGCAGCCGCGGCGCCGCATCGAGCACGGTCACGCGGCAGCCGCGCTGCCGCGCCGACGCCGCGACTTCGAGACCGATGAAGCCGCCGCCGATCAGCACGATCCGCGCGTCGGGCACGAGCCGCGCGCCGAGCGCGGCCGCATCGTCGAGCGTGCGCAGTGCGAATACGCCGTCGAGTCGCGCACCCGGAATCGTGAGTCGGCGCGCGCGGCCGCCGGTGGCGAGCAGCAGCGCGTCGTAGCCGAACACGTGCCCGCCCGACATGCGCACTTCGCGTGCGCGCGGATCGATGCGCTCGACGGTCGCGACGATCCGCTCGATACGATCGGCCGCCCATGCGTCGGCATCGCGCAACCGACATTGCGCCGCGCTGCGCTCGCCGGTCAACACGCCCTTCGACAACGGCGGCCGCTCGTACGGCAAATGCGGCTCCGCGCCGATCAGCACGATGCGCCCGCGCCAGCCGGACGCGCGCAGCACCTGCGCCGCGCGGCCGCCCGCATGGCCCGCGCCGACGATCGCCATCACCCCGTCGCCCGTCATCGCGTCATACCTCGATCAGGATGCGGCCGTCCTCGACCTTCGCCCGGTAGGTGCGCAACTTCTCGCACGCGGGCGCCGACAGCGGCCGGCCGTCGCGCACGTCGAAGCGGCCGTTGTGCTTCGGGCATTCGATCACGTGATCGATCACGAGCCCGTCCGCGAGATGCACGTGCTCGTGCGTGCACAGGCCGTCGCTCGCATAAACCTCGCCGTCGATCCGGTAGATCGCGTACGTGCGGCCGGCATGATCGAAGCGCGCGACGTCTTCGTCGTCGATGTCGTCGAACGCGCCGGTGTCGATCCATTGCGTCATGGTGCGTGTCTCCTTCGTCGGGATAATCGATAACTGCTAGGCGCGCGCGGCACCGGGCACCGGCCGCACGACGTAGTCGGACGGGTCGCGCGTCTGCCGGACCAGCGCCGGCACGATCTCCGCATACGCGGCCAGCGTGCTGCGGTACGGCGGCGGCATGTCGGCCTTCACGGCTTCGTGCAGCTTCGGCAGCGCATGGAACGGCACCATCGGGAACATGTGGTGCTCGACGTGATAGTTCATGTTCCAGTACAGGAAGCGGAACACCGGATTCATCATCACGGTCCGGCAGTTGCGCCGATGATCGAGCACGTTCTCCGGCATGCCCGCGTGCTGCGTGAGGCCGAAATACAGATACAGCCATGCGCCGTAGAGGCTCGGCAGCCCGATGTAGAGCAGCGGCAGGATCGTGCGCCAGTACACGGCGGCGCCCGTCACGAGCACGTAGATCGCGAGATGAATGCGCGACTCGCGCACGACCTTCGGCCATTCCGATTCGGGCACGTAGGTGCGCTCCTCGTCGTCGAGCCGGCCGGTGACCGACACCGCGAGCATCTTGCGCAGCTCGCCGGCCACGTGCTTCAGCGCGACGACGTTCAGCGCGAGCGCGAGCCAGTCGGTCGGCTTCGGCGCGGCGATTTCCGGATCGCGCCCGACGACCAGCGTGTCGGTGTGATGGCGCGCATGACTCCAGCGCCATGCGGTCGCGCGACGGAACACCTGGAACGACGCGACCTGGTACAGCACGTCGTTCATCCAGCGCGTGCGGAACGCGGTGCCGTGCCCGCATTCGTGCCAACGCGAATCGGCCGGGCTGCAGTAAAGCGTGCCGTACACGAAGAACGCCGGGATCGCCCACGCCGACTGCGCGCGCCACGCCAGCCACGCGAGCGCGCCGCTGATCGCGATCGCCGCGTACCAGATCGCCGTGTCGCGAATCGCACGCGCATCGCCGCGCTGCATCAGCTGCTTCATCAACGGCCGCGGCACCGCGCACCGGTACCACGCGGCGTTGACGAGCCCGGCCGCGTGCGCGCGCTCGCCGGCGCCGCCGATCATTCTGTATTCCTGACGGCGCGCTGCCGTGCGCGCGCGTGCCGGGTCGTCGGTATGGGCCACTTCTGTCTCCTCGGGTTCTCGTGCGCGGCAAGCGCTTCGCAACAACACCGAAATTAGGCGAGCGGCCGCCCCGCCTCAATCGAAACGTTGACGAAATTTCGCCATCGCTTTAGCGTTGCCGACAACGCCACGCGATCGATGGCGCCCCCCACGATGGAGACGACCATGGCAGGTGAATCCGGGCCGCGCTGGCGCAAGCGCACCGCGCGCTTCGACGAGATCGCGGCGCTCGCCGGCGTCAGCACGACGACCGTCGACCGCGTGCTGAACGAACGCGGCAGCGTCTCCGCGCAGGCGCGCGAACGCGTGGTGGCGGCCGCTCGGCAGCTCGGCGTGCCGCGGCAACTGCCCGACACGCGGCACGGGCTGATCCACGTCGACGTGCTGCTGCCCGATACCGACGCGCCGTTCTTCCGGCGATTGCAGCAGGCGCTGGCGCGCGCGCTGCAGATGCTCGACCGGCGCGTGGTCGTGCACCGGACGATCCTGCCCGCCGCCGACGACGAGCGCGCCGCCGCGCTGATCGAACGGCCCGCGTACCGGCGCGCGGCGCTGATCGTCACCGCACACGACACGGCCCGCATGCGCGACGCGCTCGCCGGCGCGATCGCGCGCGGCGAGACCGTCGTCACGATGGTCACCGACATCGGCGGCATCGACCGCGCGCACTTTGCCGGCATCGACAACTATCGCGCCGGACGCACGGCCGGCTACTACATCGGCCGACTCGCGGCGCGCCCCGGCCGCGTGCTGCTGCTCGGCGGCCGGATGGGCTACCGCGCGCACGCCGACCGGATGGCCGGCTGCCGCGACCAGCTCGCCGACGCGTTCGCCGCGTTGCGCTGCGACGACGCGCCGGTCGAGACGCTCGATCAGGACGACCGTTGCTACCGCGCGGTGTCGAAGGCGCTGCAGGCGCACGACGACGTGGTCGCGATCTACAACAGCGGCGCCGGGTCGGCCGGAATCGAAGCGGCGCTGCGCAAGGCCGATGCGATCGGGCGCGTCGTGTGGATCGGCCACGAGATGATCGACCTGCACCGCACCTTCATCGAAGCCGGCGCGATGGATCTCGCGATCGATCAGGATCCCGACGGGCAGGCGCTTTCCGCGCTGCAGCACGTGCTGCATGCGTGCGGCATCGTCGAACAGCCGCCGCCGGACGACCCGGTCGAATTCCGCGTGTTCTGTCCGGCGAACGTGAGAACGAGCGCGTACCTGCACGCGTGAATCGCGCCGCACGGCGTGCCGCAGCCTCGCGGCGAAAAAAATCGATCGCCGCATTGGCGATTTTTCGTCAACGTTTGTCATGCAGCCCGCGCCGCGCATCCGTACAGTGGTCAGCCATCGATAGACGACGGACAGGAGACGATGGCTGAACCGATCCTCATCGGCGTGAACCTCGACGGCGTGCTCGAGCACGACGGGCTGCCGCCGCTCACGCCCGCCGAGCGCTTCCGGATGGTCGCCGCCGCCGGCGTGTTCGATTACGTCGAAAAGAACCCGGTGCGCGGCGAGGACCTGTCGCCGTATTTCGCGCTGGTCGACCGCCACGCGCTGCCGATTCGCGTGATCGGCGGCATCTGGCGCGCGGGCCGCGACGAAGCGCATGTCGCCGAGATCGTCGCGGCAGGCGCCCGCTTCGGCAGCACGGTGCTCAACTGCCAGTTGTTCGCGCACCACGCGGACGGCCATCCGCTGTCGGATCGCGAAGTCGCCGATTTCTACCTGCGCGCCTACGCATGGGGCGAGCCGGTCGGCTGCCTGCCGAGCCTCGAAGTGCACGTCGACATGTGGAGCGAGCAATTCGCGCGCGTGGCGCGCGTCGCACGGCACGTCGAGCAAGCCGGCGCACCATTCCGGATCACGCTCGATCATTCGCACCTGCTGTTCAAGATCGGCAATCGCGCCGAACTCGACGCAGCGGGCCTGCGCGAATCGGCCGACGGCGGCCGCGCGATGCTCGACCCGGCATCGCCCGCCGCGATCTACGCCGACTGGATCGCGCGCGGCTGGGTCCGGCATGCGCATGCGCGCAGCGTGACGCCGAACAACCCCGACAACCGCTGGATGCGCCGCGCGGACGGCAGGCCCGGCCGCGGCATCCAGTATCCGTTCGTCGCACCCGCGCAGGGCGCCTATCACGGCGAATGGCGTGCAGAGGCGCTCGATCCGTGGAAAGCCGCGCTGCGCCAGTTGCTGCAGGCGCACGCGCAGGCTCCCGCTGGCGCCCAGCCGGCACGGCTCGAACAGATCAGTTGCGAGTTCATTCCGTTTCCCGACTACGGCGGCGGCGCCCGCTATTCGATCTTCGACAACAACGTCGCGTGCGCGCAATGGCTGCGCGACGCCTGGCAAGCGCTTGCCGCGCACGCCGGCACCCGATCCGGACCCCGCCCCACTCGAGCCCCAAGGACAGAACGATGACACAAGCCTTCCACTTTTCGCTGAACCGGATGAGCGCGCCGCGCTTGCCGTTCGACCGCTACGTCGCGCTGTGCCGCCGCCTCGGCGTCGACGCGATCGAGATCCGCAACGATCTCGATGGCGTCGAGCTCGCCGACGGCACGCCGGCGGCCGCCGTACGCGCGACGGCCGAAGCCGGCGGCGTGACGATCCTGACGATCAACGCGCTGCAGCGCTTCGAGCAATGGAACGCCGAGCGCGCGGACGAGGCGACCGCGCTGGCCGACTACGCCGCGCAATGCGGCGCGCGTGCGCTGGTGCTGTGCCCGACCAACAGCCGCGGCGACACGCGCGGCGCGGACGCGCGCCATGCGGATCTCGTGACGGCGCTGCAGGCATTGAAGCCGATCCTCGCGGCCCGCGGCCTGCTCGGCTTCATCGAGCCGCTCGGTTTCGAGGAATGCGCGCTGCGCCGCAAGTCGGACGCGGTGAAGGCCATCTATGCGGCGGCGGGCGAACCGGTGTTCCGGCTCGTGCACGACACGTTCCATCATCACCTCGCCGGCGAAGACATTTTCTTCCCGAACCTGACGGGCCTCGTGCACCTCTCGGGCGTCGAGGAAATCGACCTGCCGGTCGACCGCATGCGCGACGGCCACCGCGTGCTGGTCGGCGGCGCCGACCGGCTCGGCAACATCCGGCAACTGCGCGAACTGCTCGCGCGCGGCTACCGCGGCGCGTTGTCGTTCGAGCCGTTCGCGAGCGAGATCGCCGAAGCCGGCGACATCGAGGATCGGCTGCGAGCGAGCATCGACTACGTGCGCGGCGAGTTGGCGGATCGCTGAGCCCACGGTCGTGACGGTGCGTGGCCCACGCCGGGCGCGCATCGTGAAAAAGCATCATCCCAAGGAGCACGAAATGATCGAATTCGCTTTGTTCGGCGCGGGCAGAATCGGCAAGATCCACGCGACGAACCTCGCGCGCCATCCGGGCGCGACACTGAAGTACGTGATCGACCGGCATGCGCCGTCGGCGGAAGCCCTCGCCCGCACGCATGGCGCGCAAGCCGCCGACATCGAGCGCGCGCTCGGCGACGCGTCGGTGCGGGCCGTCGTGATCGCGTCGAGCACCGACACGCACGCGGACCTGATCGTCGCGGCCGCGAACGCGGGCAAGGCGGTGTTCTGCGAGAAGCCGGTCGACCTCGCCGTCGAACGCGCGCGTGCGTGCGCGGACGTGGTGCGGCGCACCGGCGTGACCTGCATGATCGGCTTCCAGCGCCGCTTCGACCCGACCTTCGCGGCGCTGAAGGCGCGCGTCGAGCGCGGCGAGATCGGCGCGCCGGAAATGCTGGTCGTCACGAGCCGCGATCCGGGCGCGCCGCCGGCCGACTACATCCGCAGCTCAGGCGGCATTTTCAAGGACATGCTGATCCACGACTTCGACGTGTTCCGCTGGCTCCTCGGCGACGAAGCGCAGACGCTGCACGCGACGGGCAGTTGCCTGACCGATCCGGCCGTGCGCGACGCCGGCGACATCGACTCGACCGCCGTGACGATCCGCACGAGGCGCGGCTTGCTGTGCCAGATCAACACGTCGCGGCGCGCGGCCTACGGCTACGACCAGCGCTTCGAGCTGCTCGGCAGCCACGGGATGCTCCAGGCCGGCAACGTGCGGCCGACCGAGGTCAGCGCATGGCTCGCGGGCGGCATCGCGACGGACGTGCCGGAGCCGTTCTTCCTCGAACGCTACCGGCACGCATACGCGGCCGAGATCGCGCATTTCGTCGACGCGCTGCGCGACGGCACGCCGGTCCGGACGACGATCGACGACGGGCTCGCCGCGCTCGAACTGGCCGAAGCCGCGACGGCGTCGTGGAAAACGGGGCACGCGATCGCGCTGTGACGCAGCACACGGCGGCGGCGATCCGGGCAAGCGTGCCGCCGCCGCGCGATCGGCGGCACGACCGGCGCGGCATGCCGCACCGGCACGGCCGCATCGGGCGAATTTGCCGCCACGTCGCGCGGCCCGCGCGCGAAAGCACGTATGATGGCGAATCGATCGGCGTCGCCGATATCCCGCGTTTTCATCACCATGCTCGATCACCTCATCTGCGACTGCGACGGCGTGCTCGTCGACAGCGAAGTCATCGCCGACCGCGTGCTGCTCGACACGCTGTCCGCCACGTTCCCTAACCTCGATTTCGAAGCCGCCGCGAAGTCGGCATTCGGCCAGCAGACGTCGCGCTTCCTCGCCGGCATCGAATCCCGCTTCGGGGTCGAGATGCCCGCCAACTTCATCGAGACCATCGAGCACAACATCGAAGTCGCGCTCGCGCAATCGCTCGCGCCGATCAGCGGCGTGCGCGACGCGCTGCTGAAGGTCACGCTGCCGGCCGCCGTCGTGTCGAACAGCCGGCTCGTGCGCGTGCGCAACTCGCTGAAGCGCGCCTCGCTCACCGAGATCTTCGGCGAGCGCGTGTTCAGCTCCGAACAGGTCGCGCGGCCGAAGCCCTACCCCGACGTCTACCTGCATGCGGCGCACACGCTCGGCGTCGCGCCGGCGCGCTGCATCGTCGTCGAGGACAGCATTTCGGGGTTGAATGCCGCGCGGGCGGCCGGGATGAAGACGATCGCGTTCGTCGGCGCGAGCCACATCCCCGACAACTACGCGGACGCGCTGCGCGCGATGGGCATCACGCGGATCATGCGCAGGATGGACGAACTGCCGGCGCTCGTCGAAGCCGGCATGCGCGGCGAATTCGGCGACGTGCCGTGGTGACGTGCGGTGCGGCCGCGGGAACGGCGGCCGCACCGTCATTGCAGAACGAGCGGAACGCGGCAGCGCGTTCCGCGTGCTGCGCGTGGCGTTATTGCGCGGACGCGCTCAGCCGGGGCTGGGGCACGCCGTCCCATTCGGTCCCGTAGGGCACCGGTACCGGACGGGCATTCTCGCGCCAGCGCCCCAGCCAGTTGGCCAGCAGGTTCAGGAGCGTGCCGGGCTTGCAAGCGGGCAGGCTCGGCATCGGCATCGGCTTCCCGTTCGACCAATCGAAACCGCCGCTCACATGACCGCATTCGACCGCATTGATTTCACGCATCTGGTATTTCCTCCGTTGATTGACTGACCGCCCCGCCCGGATAGGGCGCCGGGCGGATCCGGCCCGAAGCAGGCCGGACGATCGACGGCCGGCATGCTTCGGAGTCCGGTAGTCTAGGAGTTCGCCCTCATGCCGGACATCGGAGAACGTCCATTTCCGCAGGGTCGCGTGCGCGGTGCGGCGTCGTCACGCCGGCTCGCAGCAGCGTTCGCGCGCCGCCGCCAGCGCCTCGCGGAACTCGACGAGTTCCGCGATCGTCAGCATCGGCAGCCCGTGCCGTTGCGCGAAGCGCTCGACGTCGTCGCCGCGCGTCATCGTGCCGTCCGGATTCATCAGCTCGCACAGCACGCCCGCCGGTTTCAGTCCCGCGAGAATCGACAGGTCGACCGTGCCTTCGGTGTGACCGCGTCGCGCCAGCACGCCGCCCGGTTGCGCACGCAACGGAAACACGTGGCCGGGGCGCACGATGTCGTGCGGCTTCGCATCGTCGGCGATCGCCGCACGGATCGTCGTCACGCGATCGGCCGCCGACACGCCGGTATGCACGCCTTCGCGCGCCTCGATCGACACGGTGAACGCAGTACCGTTGCGGCTTTCGTTGGTCTGCACCATCGGCGGCAGCTCGAGCGCGCGCACCGTGTCGTCGGTCAGACACAGGCACACGATGCCGCTGCACTCGCGAATCAGCAGCGCCATCGTCTCGGGCGTGATGCGCTCGGCGGCGACGATCAGGTCGGCTTCGTTCTCGCGGTCGTGGTCGTCCTGCAGCACGACCGCGCGGCCGGCGCGCATCGCGTCGAGCGCAGCGGCGATGCGCGGCGGCACCGGTTCGGAATCCAGCAACGGGAGATCGGCAAAGGCGTCGGCAGGCGCCGACGAAACGGACATCAAGGACATGTGAAACGCTCCTCGCAAATACGATTTGGGCGAAAAACGTTTCAGGGCATTGCAAACAGACAGAACGACAACCCGCTTCGCATGCAGCGCGAAGCGGCCCTGACGGACATGACTATCTGCACATCTTCTCTCATCCGGACTGTGACCGTCGGCTCTGGCATTCGACCAGATCTGCTGACCCCGCGCGGATGCGCGGGCGCTCGCGGGCTCGCCGGCTTACGCCGGCCTACCGCCGGTGGGGAATTTCGCCCCGCCCTGAAGACGCACTGATTGCCGGACGGGAACGCCCCGTCATCGGCGGGCCAAGCATACAACAGCCGCGCGCGACGCGCAGCGAACGACCGGTAAAACCTTACTGACGACTCCGTCTAACGGCCTCGTCCGAACGGCCGGCGGACCGCCCCGCGACGCCGCGACGGCCGGCGAAGCGACGCCGCGACGGCCGGGGAACGCAGTCGCGCCGCGCGACGCGCGCGATCAGTTCGCGGCGGCGTGCGCCGCGTCCGGCACGAGCCAGCGCGGCGGCACCTCGGGGCTCACCGTCACGCGGAACGCACGCGCTTCGCTGTCGCCCGGGTTGCGCAGGCTGTACGGTTGGTCGGCATCGAACACGATCGCATCGCCGGTCGCGAGCAACTGGCGGCGGTCGTGCACGCTGACCTCGAGCGTGCCTTCGCTGACGACGAGGTTGACCGTCGTGCCGGGTGCGCGGCGCGTGCCGGGCTCCGTATGCAGCGGCGCGATCCGCAGTTCGTGGAATTCGGCCGCGGCCGGCTCGCCTTCCGGATACAGCGCACGGGCCGAAAAGCGGCCGTTCGAGCTGACCACGCGCGACGCGCGCTCGGCCGCCAGATGCTCGAAACCGTTCACCGCATGGCGCCGCAGGAACGCGGCGACCGACACCTTCAGCGCCGCCGCGATCTTGCAGAGCACCTTGATCGACGGCACGCTGCGCGCCGATTCGATCTGCGCGAGCATCGCGCGCGACACGCCGGACAGCCGCGCGAGCGCATCGAGCGACAGTTGCCGCTCGGCGCGCAAGCGCGCCAGGTTCACGCCGACGACCTGCTCGAGCGCGTCGAGCGACGCGGACGCGCGCAGGTCGGCGGCATTGCCGGACTCGAAGGAAGACACGTCGCGCACGAGCGCCAGGGATGAAGACATAGCATGGCCTCCGGGCCGCCGCGCGGCCCTGCATAGGGGGTAAGCCGGAATCGGGTTGCGCCGGTCGTGGCGCGTATCGAGACGCTATCACCCGCCCCTGCACGGGCAAACGAAGTTATCTTCACACCGTTATCAGCATCGCGGAGGAATGCGTTTCTCGCGAACCTTTTCCTGCCGCCATGGCGTCACCCCGCAAGGCGCCGCGGCGCCGCTCACTGCGCCGCCTGCGCCGCGCCGCGCGCCGGACCGCGCGCATCGAGCCGCATCGCGAGCCACGTGACGACGAGCGCCGCGAACGTCACCGCGACCGCGACCCACGGCAGCGCATCGAGCGCGAAGCCGTGTTCCAGCGCGAGGCCGCCGAGCCATGCACCGCCCGCATTGCCGACATTGAACGCGCCGATGTTCAGCGTCGACGCGAGATGCGGCGCGCTCGCGGCCTTCTCGACCACGCGCGCCTGCAGCGGCGGCACCGTCGCGAACGCGGCGATCCCCCAGACGAATACGGTGACGGCGGCCGCGACCGGCAGGTGGCTCGTCTTCGCGAACACGGCCATCACGGCCATCAGCGCGACGAGGATCGCGATCAGCGACGGCATCAGTGCGCGGTCGGCGAGCTTGCCGCCGATCGTATTGCCGATCGTCAGCCCCGCGCCGAACAGCACGAGGATCAGCGCGACCGCGCGCGGCGAATAGCCCGACACGGTCTCGAGAATCGGCGCGATGTAGGTGAACACGACGAACACGCCGCCGAAGCCGAGCACGGTCATCAGCAGCGCGAGCCATACCTGCGGCTCCTTCAGCACGCGCACTTCGTGGCCGAGGCCGACCGGCCCGCCGTCGTGGCGGTTCGGCACGAGCGCGGCCACGCCGCCGAGCGCGAGCACGCCGAGCGCGGCGACGATCCAGAACGACGCGCGCCAGCCGAGCAACTGGCCGACGAACGTGCCGAACGGCACGCCGAGTACGTTCGACAGCGTGAGCCCGGTGAACATCAGCGCGATCGCGCTCGCGCGCTTGTCGGCCGGCACGAGCGACGCGGCGACCACCGCGCCGATGCCGAAGAACGAGCCGTGCGCGAACGACGTGACGACGCGCGCGACCATCAGCATCGCGTAGCCGGACGCGGTCGCGCACAGCACGTTGCCGACGATGAAGATCGCCATCAGCACCTGCAGCGCGGCCTTGCGCGGCATGCGGCTCGTCAGCACCGCGAGCAGCGGCGCGCCGACCGCGACGCCGAGCGCGTAGCCGGTGACGAGCAGACCGGCCGACGGCAGCGACACGGCCAGGTCGTGCGCGACTTCGGGCAGGAGGCCCATGATGATGAATTCGGTGGTGCCGATGGCGAAGGCGCTGATCGCGAGCGCCAGTAACGGAAGGGGCATGACGTTCTCCGGAAGGCGGCGGCCGCGGCGCCGGTTCGGTGCCGCACCGCACAAGAAAGCGGGATGTGCGCGCATTGTCCCGAAGACGCCTATATTTGATAATTGGCGTGGCATTTGAACCATTTTCAAATATCTCTGGAAAATCGCATGGACCGACTGGGCGACATCCGGCTGTTCGTCGAGGCGGCGGAACTGGGCAGCCTGTCCGCCGCCGGACGCAAGCTGAACCTCACGCCGGCCGCCGCGAGCGCGCGGCTCGCGAAGCTGGAGGCGAAGATCGCGACGCGGCTGTTCGAACGCTCGACGCGGCAATTGCGGCTCACCGACGAAGGCAAGCTGTACCTGAACTGCTGCCGCCAGGCGCTGCAGGCGCTCGACGACGCGGACGCGATGCTGCAGGAAGGCCGCAACGTCGTGAGCGGCAAGGTGCGGCTGTCGTCGACGTCCGATTTCGGCCGCCACCAGTTGCTCGACTGGCTTCACGAATTCACGACGCTGCATCCGGGCGTCACGTTCTCGCTGACGGCGTCCGATTCGTCGTCGAACCTGTGGCAGGACGAGATCGACCTCGCGATCCGCTTCGCCGCCCCGCCCGACGGCGCGCTGATCGCCCGCCGGCTCGCGACCAACCGGCGCGTGCTGTGCGCGGCGCCGTCGTTCGTCGAGCGTCATGGCGTGCCGGCCGATCCGCACGATCTGGCCCGCTTTCCGTGCAACGTGATCACGATCGCGTCCGGCCCGATGAACACCTGGCACTTCACGCGCGGCGACGAAGTGCAGATCCACACGGTGCCGGTGTCGACCGCGTTCGAGACCAACGACGGCGGCCTCACGCGCGAATGGACGCTGCGCGGCCACGGCATTGCGCTGAAGTCGCTGTGGGACATCGCCGACGACGTCCGCGCAGGCCGGCTGCGCGTGCTGCTGCCCGACTGGCGGCACCAGGATGCGCCGCTGCACGCGATCTATCACAGCAAGCGCTACATGGCGCCGCGCGTGCGCGTGCTGCTCGATTTTCTCGCCGAACGCTTCGCGCGCGAGGAAGCGGCGCTCGACGACTTGCTGAACGCGTGCCGCTGACGGCCGTCCCGCCGCCATCGAGGGTCGGAACCCCGGCCCGGCGTCGCGCGCCCGCAACCGCGCGGCCGTCCGTCGTGGCGTGAAAAGCTATAATGGAAGGCTTTCCCGACGGCCTTTCCTGCTCGCTGCTCGCTGCTCGCTGCTCGCTGCGCGCGATTCGCGTGCTGCGCACGGCCGTCCCGACTCACTCTTGACGACGCCCCCAGGTCAACCACTGCGAACGGCGAATCCCCATGACCAAGAAAGTTTACGTAAAGACCTTCGGCTGCCAGATGAACGAGTACGACTCGGACAAGATGGTGGACGTGCTCAATGCGGCCGAAGGCCTCGAAAAGACCGACACGCCGGAAGACGCGGACATCATCCTGTTCAACACGTGCTCGGTGCGCGAGAAGGCGCAGGAGAAGGTGTTCTCCGATCTCGGCCGCGTGCGCGAGCTGAAGGAAGCGAAGCCGGGCCTGCTGATCGGCGTCGGCGGCTGCGTCGCGAGCCAGGAAGGCGCGTCGATCGTGTCGCGCGCGCCGTACGTCGACCTCGTGTTCGGCCCGCAAACCCTGCACCGCCTGCCGCAGATGATCGACGCGCGCCGCGCGAGCGGCCGCGCGCAGGTCGACATCACGTTCCCCGAAATCGAGAAGTTCGACCACCTGCCGCCCGCGCGCGTCGAGGGGCCGAGCGCGTTCGTGTCGATCATGGAAGGCTGCTCGAAGTACTGCAGCTACTGCGTGGTGCCGTACACGCGCGGCGATGAAGTGTCGCGCCCGCTCGACGACGTGCTGACCGAAATCGCCGGCCTCGCCGACCAGGGCGTGCGCGAAGTCACGCTGCTCGGCCAGAACGTGAACGCCTATCGTGGAAAATTCGGTGGCGCGCTGACGGCCGGCTCGTCGGACATCGCCGATTTCGCGACGCTGATCGAATACGTCGCCGACATCCCCGGCATCGAGCGGATCCGCTACACGACGTCGCACCCGAAGGAATTCACGCAGCGCCTGATCGACACCTACGCGAAGGTGCCGAAGCTCGTGAGCCACCTGCACCTGCCGGTCCAGCACGGCTCCGACCGCATCCTGATGGCGATGAAGCGCGGCTACACGGTGCTCGAATACAAGTCGGTGATCCGCAAGCTGCGCGCGATCCGCCCCGATTTGTCGCTGTCGACCGACATGATCGTCGGCTTCCCCGGCGAAACCGAGGAAGATTTCGACAAGATGATGGCGCTCGTGCACGAGATGAGCTACGACACCAGCTTCTCGTTCATCTACAGCCCGCGCCCGGGCACGCCGGCCGCGAACCTCGCCGACGACACGCCGCGCGAAGTGAAGCTCAAACGCCTGCAACATCTGCAGGCGACGATCGAGGAGAACGTCGCGCGCATCAGCCGGTCGATGGTCGGGAAGGTCGAGCGGATCCTCGTCGAGGGCCCGTCGCGCAAGGACCCGAACGAACTCGCGGGCCGCACCGAGAACAACCGGGTCGTGAATTTCCCGGCGCCGCTCGCGTCGCACCCGCGCCTGATCGGCCAGATGATCGACGTGAAGATCAACCATGCGTACCCGCACTCGCTGCGCGGCGAGCTCGTGCTCGTCAGCGACGACGCGAGCGCGGCCACCCACTGACCGACCGACGCCCGACAGGAGCCCGACGCTACTTTGAAGACCGTCCAAGCACTGGAATTCACCGCCCCGCGCGACGACAACGCGCGCCTCGCCAACCTCTGCGGCCCGCTCGACGAAAACCTGCGGCAGATCGAACAGGCGCTCGACGTCACGCTCGCGCGGCGCGGCCACCGGATCACGATCCGCGGGCGCGGCGCGAAGCTCGCGCTCGCGGCGCTCGAAAACTTCTACAACCGCGCGCGCGATCCGCTGTCGGTCGACGACATCCAGCTCGCGCTGGTCGAAGTGCGCCACACGGCCGGCAACGGCCGCCAGGAACCGCTCGACGTGCGCTTTCGCGGCGACCCCGACCATCCGTTCGACGAACCCGTCGTGCAGATCGACGCGGACGAGCCGGACGAAGAACCGGCGCCGAAGCTCTACACGCGGCGCGCCGACCTGCGCGGCCGCACGCCCGCCCAGCGCGAATACCTGAAGCAGATCCTGTCGCACGACGTGACGTTCGGCATCGGGCCGGCCGGCACCGGCAAGACCTATCTCGCGGTCGCGTGCGCGGTCGACGCGCTCGAGCGCGACCAGGTCAAGCGGATCGTGCTGACGCGCCCGGCCGTCGAGGCCGGCGAGCGGCTCGGCTTCCTGCCGGGCGATCTCGCGCAGAAGGTCGACCCGTACCTGCGGCCGCTGTACGACGCGCTGTACGACCTGCTCGGCTTCGACAAGACGGCCAAGATGTTCGAGCGCCAGATGATCGAGATCGCACCGCTCGCGTACATGCGCGGCCGCACGCTGAACCACGCGTTCATCATCCTCGACGAGGCGCAGAACACGACGCCCGAGCAGATGAAGATGTTCCTCACGCGGATCGGCTTCGGCTCGAAGGCGGTCGTGACCGGCGACACGAGCCAGGTCGACCTGCCGCGCGGCCACAAGAGCGGCCTCGTCGAGGCGCAGCAGGTGCTCGGCGGCGTGCGCGGCATCGCGCTCACGCGCTTCACGAGCGCGGACGTGGTGCGCCATCCGCTCGTCGCGCGCATCGTCGAGGCGTACGACGAATTCCACGCGCAGCACCAGGACGGCTGAGCGGCGGCGCGCTGCCCCGGCCTGCCGGCCCGGCCCGCCAGACGGCGCGCCGGGCTTTTTTTCGCCCGGGCGAATTCGGGCGCGATCGGCCGTTTGGTGTATCCTCAACGCGTCCCAATCGCCGCACGCGTCATGAAATCCTCTCGTTCCCGCAAATCCCGCCGCGCCTCGTCCGCCGCGTCCGACTCCCCCCGCCTTTCGCTGTTCGACGCGAAGGGCAAGGCCCGGACCGTCAACGCACAAGGGCTGCGGATCGACTTCCCGGACGGCCGTAGCCTGATGTTCGACCTGTCGGGCAGCTCCGGCGACGCGGCGGTCGCGATCGTCGCGCAGCACAACGATCCGGCGATGCGCGCGAAGCTCGCGCTGCAGCCCGAGCACTACGACAGCGTGACGCTGCACGTCGGCGCCGAATTCGCTCCGCGCGAGGACGACCCGGAAGACGAGCCGCGCGCGCTGGAATTCGACCTGTCCGTGCAGTACGGCGACGAGATCACGAGCGAGCTGCGCAAGACGCTGCCCAAGCGCAAGCTGATCGCCGAATGGATCGAGCCGGCGCTGTTCGCGAGCGCGCAGTTCACCGTGCGCTTCGTCGGCGAAAACGAAGGCCGTACGCTGAACGCCGGCTACCGCCACAAGGACTACCCGACCAACGTGCTGACCTTTGCGTACGACCCGGCGCCCGACGGCACCGTGATCGGCGATCTCGTGCTGTGCTGCCCGGTGGTCGAGAAGGAAGCGCACGACCAGGGCAAGCCGCTCATGGCCCATTACGCGCACCTGCTGGTGCACGGCGCGCTGCACGCGCAGGGCTACGATCACGAGACGAGCGACGAGGACGCGGCCGAAATGGAAGCGCTCGAAGTCGACATCCTCGCGAAACTGGGTTTCCCGAACCCGTACCAGTAAGCCGTCCGCCCGATGCGTCACGCCGCGATGCTGCCGCCCGCCTACCCGCCGTCGATCGGCGAAGGCCGTCTGCTGACGGAAGACGAGCTCGCGGCGTCGCTCGCGCATACGATGCGCGACTGGGACGGCCGGCAGGATCTCTGGCTGTTCGGCTATGGCTCGCTGATCTGGAACCCCGGGCTGCCGACCGTCGCCGCCGTGCGCGGCAAGGTGCACGGCTATCACCGCGGGCTCTACCTGTGGTCGCGCGTGAACCGCGGCACCCCCGAACGGCCGGGCCTCGTGCTCGCGCTCGATCGCGGCGGCTCGTGCGCGGGCATCGCATTCCGGCTCGCCGGGCCGACCGCGCAGCCGCACCTCGAGACATTGTGGAAGCGCGAGATGCCGATGGGCTCGTACCGGCCCGCGTGGCTGCCGTGCTCGCTCGAGACCGGCGAACGCGTGACCGCGCTCGCGTTCGTGATGCGCCGCGACGCACCGACCTATACGGGCAAGCTGACCGACTCCGTCGTGAAGGAAGTGTTCGGCTGCGCGGCCGGCCGCTACGGCACGACGCTCGACTACGTGAGCCGCACGGTCGACGCGCTGCGCGCGAGCGGCATCCCCGACCGCGCGCTGGAAGGGTTGCTGGCGCGATGCCGATGATCCGACACGACACCCGGGCTGCCGCCGTGCATGCGACGCCGCGCCGCCCGCGCTTCCGCACGAGGACACTGCCGATGAAACCGTCACGCCGGTCACGTTGCAGGATCGCCGCGCTGCTCGTCGCCGCGAGCGTCGCGCTGTCCGGCTGCGGAATACTCGGTTGCGGCGGCGCCGCGACCAACGGCGCGGCCGCCGGCGGCTGCTCGGCCGGCATGCGGTTCTGAACCGCGCGCCGGCGGCGCCCGCCTGCGGCGGAATGCCGCCGTCACGGCCGTTTCCCGCGTCGGGCCGCGTCGCCCTTCCCGCCGCCGTTTTTTGGCCGCCGCGCCCCGCCGGCTCTTTCTGCGATAGGATGAGCCCGAGGACGCCGCCGCGCCCGGCGCGACCGTCCGCGAGCGGGGCTGCGCGAGCCGCCCGTCCTGGCCGTGCGGCCGGGTGACACGGCCGCGTCGTGCCCTTGGTGTATCCTTGCCTACTCCGTGACCGCGCGCCCCGGCATGACCCGGGCGCACCACCATGAACGATTCGTATCCCAGTCGTAAGCCAACCGACAAACCGCAAGAAAAGCGCTCGCTGCTCGAGCGCCTGACCGACTTCATCTCGCCCGAGCCCGAATCCCGCGGCGAGTTGCTGGAAATCCTCCAGGACGCCCATGAACGCAACCTGATCGACGCCGATTCGCTGTCGATGATCGAAGGCGTGTTCCAGGTATCCGACCTGTGCGCGCGCGACATCATGGTGCCGCGCGCGCAAATGGACGCGATCAACATCGCCGACAAGCCCGAGGATTTCATCCCGTTCGTCCTCGAAAAGGCGCACTCGCGCTATCCCGTGTACGAGGAGAACCGCGACAACGTGATCGGCGTGCTGCTCGCGAAGGATCTGCTGCGCTTCTACGCCGAGGAAGAGTTCGACGTGCGCGGGATGCTGCGCCCGGCCGTGTTCATTCCGGAATCGAAGCGCCTGAACGTGCTGCTGCACGACTTCCGCGTGAACCGCAATCACCTGGCGATCGTCGTCGACGAATACGGCGGGGTCGCGGGCCTGATCACGATCGAGGACGTGCTCGAACAGATCGTCGGCGACATCGAGGACGAGTACGACTTCGACGAGGAAGCCGGCAACATCATCTCGGGGCCGGACGGCCGCTACCGCGTGCGCGCGCTCACCGAGATCGAGCAGTTCAACGAGGTGTTCGGCACCGATTTCTCCGACGACGAAGTCGACACGATCGGCGGGCTGATCACCCATCATTTCGGACGCGTGCCGCACCGCGGCGAGAAGCTGCAGCTCGGCAACCTCGTGTTCGAAATCCAGCGCGGCGATGCGCGTCAGGTTCATGTGCTGCTGGTGCGCCGCAACCCGCTCGCCAGCCGTCGCGCCGAAACCTCGCACGAAGACTGACCGCCCCGCGCCAGCCGCGCTTCCTTCAACCGCTCGCCCTCTTCCGCTTCACATGGACGATCCGATCCCGTCCCGCCCGGCTGGCGGCCTTCTCGCGCCGGCGCCCGGCCGCGCGCTGCCGCGCTGGCACTATCCGGCCGCGCTGCTCGCCGGTGCGGCCAATACGCTCAGCTTTGCACCCACGCCGCACGGCGGCTGGCTGCAGCTCGTCGTATTCGTCTGGTTTTTCGCGCAACTGACGCGCACGTCGAGCTGGCGCGGCGCCGCGCTCACCGGCGGCGCGTTCGGCTTCGGCAACTTCATCAGCGGCGTCTGGTGGCTCTACATCAGCATGCACGTGTACGGCGAGATGGCCGCGCCGCTCGCGGGCGGCGCACTCGTACTGTTCTCGCTGTACCTGTCGCTGTACCCGGCGTTCTCGGCCGGGCTGTGGTCGTTCTGCGCGGGCCATGCGTGGCAGCGCCGCGAACCCGACCCGCGGCCGTTTTCGCCGACGTGGCACGGCGCCTTCGCGTTCGCGAGCGCGTGGGCGCTCGGCGAATGGTTGCGCGGCACCGTGTTCACCGGCTTTCCGTGGCTCGGCAGCGGCTACCCGCAGGTCGACGGCCCGTTCGCGGGCTTTGCGCCGGTGGTCGGCGTATACGGGATCGCGTGGGTGCTCGCGCTGTTCGCCGCACTGGTCGTGCAGGCGCTCGCCGCCGCGCGCCCGTCGCCGCTGCGCGTCGGCGGCGACGGCGCATCGAGCGGCAACGCGCGCGTGCGCATCGCCGCACCGGCCGGCATCGCCGTCGCGCTCGTCGCGGCCGGCCTCGCGCTGTCGCAGGTCACGTGGACCGTACCCGCGAACGCGCCGCTCACCGTGCGGCTGCTGCAAGGCAACGTGAAGCAGGACATCAAGTTCGAGCAGGAAGGCATCGACGCGGCGATCAAGATGTACCAGCAGATGATCGTCGAGAAGCCGGCCGACCTGATCGTCACGCCCGAGACCGCGATCGCGGTGATGATCCAGGAACTGCCCGAACCGTTCGCCGTCGCGATCCGCAAGTTCAGCGACACGACCGGTTCGGCCGTGCTGTTCGGCGCGGTCGGCGCGTCGGTGACCGAGGACGGCCGCTACGTCGATTACACGAACAGCCTGTACGGCGTGACGCCGAACTCGCGCGACATCTACCACTACGACAAGCATCACCTCGTGCCCTTCGGCGAATTCATTCCGTGGGGCTTCCGGTGGTTCGTCAATCTGATGAAGATGCCGCTCGGCGACTTCGCGCGCGGCGCACCCGTGCAGAAGCCGTTCCTCGTGCACAACCAGCCGGTGATGGCCGACATCTGCTACGAGGATTTGTTCGGCGAGGAAATCGCCGCGACGATCCGCGACAATCCGCAGCCGCCCGGCGTGCTCGTCAACGTGACGAATCTCGCGTGGTTCGGCGACACGATCGCGCTCGACCAGCATCTGCAGATCGCGCGGATGCGCTCGCTCGAAACGGGCCGGCCGATGCTGCGCTCGACCAACACGGGGATGACGGCCGCGATCGACGCGCACGGCCGCGTGCTCGGTCAGCTCAAGCCGTTCACGATCGGCTCGCTCGACGTGCGGATCGAAGGCACAAGCGGCTTCACGCCGTACGTGACGAGCGGCAACAACATCGTGCTCGCGGTGTCGTTCGTGCTGCTCGCGTTCGGCTTCACGTTCGGGCCGGGCCTGCGCCAGCGCAACGGCCGACGCCACGGCGACGACGAAGCGCAATGACGCACGGGGCCGCCATCGAGCGCGGCGGCCCGTGACCGCGAGCGGGCCGGCGATTCAGGCCCGCCGGGCCGATTGGTCCGATCGATCCGATGGTTCCCACTGCGCAGCGACACGCCGCAGGTCGCGGCTCACTTCTTCCATCACCGGCGCCCACGCGCCGAACGTCGGCTGCCGGTACAACGTCGCGGTCGGATACCACGGGCTGTCCCGGCGATCGAGCAGCCAGGGCCAGTGCGGATTCACGTCGAGCAGCACCCAGGTACGCGCGCCGAGCGCGCCGGCCAGGTGCGCGACCGACGTGCACACGGTGATCACGAGATCCAGCGCGCCGATGAACGCCGCCGTATCGTCGAAGCTCTTCCATTCGGCCGTGTAGTCTTCGATCGCGAAACCCGCCGCGCGCGCGGCGGCGACATCCGCGTCCGCGCCCGGCTGCAGCGAATAGAACGCGACGCCGTCGATGCCGCGAAACGCGTCGGCATAGCGCTCGAGCCCGACGCGCCGGAACGGATTGCGCTGATGGCCCGCACTGCCCGTCCATACGAGCCCGACCTTCGGCCGGCCGTCGCCCGCGAGCCGCGCACGCCATGCGTCGCATGCGTGCGGCTCGGCCCGCAGGTACGGCACCGACGCGGCGAGCGTCGCTGCCTCCATGCCGAGCATCAGCGGCAGGCCGATCAGCGGCAATTCGTAATCGAATGCCGGCAGCGCGTCGACGCCGCCGCCCGCGCCGAACGTGTCCGCGTGCGCGCCGAGGCTGCGCTGCATCAGCGTGCCGAGCGCCGGGAACGTATTCCACGCGAGGCGGCCGCCCTCGCGATGCACGCGTTCGGCGAGCGGCGCGACGAAGCGGCAGAACTGCAGCACGTCGCCGAGCCCTTGCTCGCCCCACACCAGCAGCGTCTTGCCGGCGAGCGGCTCGCCCTGCCAGCGCGGGCCCGGCAGCGCCGGCCGGCGGCCGCGCAGCTCGCCCGCGCCGTCCCAGCGCGCCTCGTGGCCGCGCCAGCCCGCCGCGTGGTTGCCGCGCACGAGCTGGATGATCGCGAGATTGAAGCGGAACGACGCATCGTCGGGCGCCAGCTCGCACGCCCGCGCCGCATGGCGCTCGGCATCGTCCCAGCGCTGCGCCTCCTTCATCGCCATCGCGACGTTGTTCATCGCGAGCGCGTTGTCGGGCGCGAGCTCGGCGAGCCGCGCGGCGCACGCGAGCGCACCGTCCAGATCGTGCGTCGCGATCCGCGCGACGACGAGATTGGTCCACGCCTGCACGTCGCGCGGATCGTGCTTCACGGCCGCGTCGAGCAGCGCGATCTCGTCCGCGCGGTCGCCGCCCGACAGCCGCAGCGCGATCGCGAGGTTGTTGCGCAGCGACGGCAGGCCGGCATCGAGCGCGAGCGCCGCGCGGTACGGCGCGACGGCGTCCGCGTGACGGCCGGCCATCTGCAGCGCGTAGCCGTGGTTGAAGTACGCGTCCGCGCCCGGCTGCGCACGCGCCGCGCATTCGGCGAGGGCAACCGCATCGTCCGTGCGCTGTCGAGCGACCAGCGTGGCCGTGAGCCGCGCGATCGCCGCCGCATCGACCGCATGCAGATGGGCGGCGGCGGCGAGCCACAGATCGTGCGCGGGGCGCTCGCCGCGCGCCTGCGCGTCGGCGGCGCGCCCGAGCAGCGCAAGGAACGGCGGAAGCAGCGGAATCAGGATGTCGGTCGGTTCGTCCATGCAGCGAGCGTCGGCAAGCGGTGACGCGGCACGCACGGCGCGCGCCGCAATACGCGCATCTTACCCCCCGCGCGACGCGCTGCGGCACGCCCGTCGCAAGGGTCCGCATGCGGTCGCGCGACGCATGCGGGCCGTCGACGCGCAGGCCGCCGGAAACGGCCCGGCCGTGCCCGCATCCGCCTTCCGGCCGCATCCGGTCGCCGATCCGGTAAAATTACGCGTTTCAGCACACTAACAAGCCGCGCCGCCGCGCGAGCCGACCCTCCGGGCCCGCCCGGAGCGCCGTCCGCAACGGAGCGCCAGCGCCACGAAGGCTCTTCATGCTTACGTTTCAGCAAATCATCCTGACGCTGCAGTCCTACTGGGACAAGCAGGGTTGCGCCCTGCTCCAGCCCATCGACATGGAAGTCGGCGCGGGCACGTCGCACGTCCACACGTTCCTGCGCGCGGTCGGCCCCGAGCCGTGGCGCG
Source organism: Burkholderia sp. MSMB1835 (assembly GCF_001526365.1). NCBI lineage: Bacteria > Pseudomonadati > Pseudomonadota > Betaproteobacteria > Burkholderiales > Burkholderiaceae > Burkholderia > Burkholderia sp. MSMB1835. The sequence continues at coordinate 75,704 of NZ_LOYP01000050.1, read as the reverse complement.
CCGCGTACGTGCAGCCGTCGCGCCGCCCGAAGGACGGCCGCTACGGCGAAAACCCGAACCGCCTGCAGCACTACTACCAGTACCAGGTCGTGCTCAAGCCGGCGCCCGAAAACATCCTCGACCTGTACCTCGGCTCGCTCGAAGCGCTCGGCTTCGACCTGAAGCAGAACGACGTGCGCTTCGTCGAGGACGACTGGGAGAACCCGACGCTCGGCGCGTGGGGGCTCGGCTGGGAAGTGTGGCTGAACGGGATGGAAGTCACGCAGTTCACGTATTTCCAGGAAGTCGGCGGCCTCGAATGCAAGCCGGTGCTGGGCGAGATCACGTACGGCCTCGAGCGCCTCGCGATGTACCTGCAGAAGGTCGAGAACGTGTACGACCTCGTGTGGACCGAGTGGGAGGAGCAAGGCCCGAACGGCCCCGAGCTGCGCCGCCTGTCGTATGGCGACGTGTACCACCAGAACGAGGTCGAGCAGTCGACCTACAACTTCGAGCACGCGAACGTCGACCTGCTGTTCACGTTCTTCAACAGCTACGAAGCCGAAGCGAAGAAGATGATCGACGCGCAGCTCGCGCTGCCCGCGTACGAGCTCGTGCTGAAGGCCGGCCACACGTTCAACCTGCTCGACGCGCGCGGCGCGATCTCGGTCACCGAGCGGGCGGCGTACATCGGCCGCATCCGCGCGCTGTCGCGTCTCGTCGCGCAGGCTTACTACGACTCGCGCGAGAAGCTCGGCTTCCCGATGCTCGGCAACCCGCCGGGCGTGCCGGGCCTCACCACTGACGCCCAGGACGCCGCGCAGCCGGCATGGGCGCCGCCGCTCAAGGTCGAACGCAAGATCGATCAGGACTGACGAGACGAGATTCATTCCAACCATGACGCATAATCATCCCGCCCCCCTGCTCGTCGAACTGCTGACCGAAGAGCTGCCGCCGAAGGCCCTCGCGCGCCTCGGCGACGCATTCGCCGAAGGTCTCGCGCAACGCCTCGCGGCGCGCGACCTCGTCGAAGGCGAACTCGTGTTCGAACGCTACGCCACGCCGCGCCGCCTCGCGGTCGTCGTGCAGAACGTGCGCGCCGTCGCGCCCGACCGGCAGGTCCGCGAAAAGGTCCTGCCCGTGTCGGTCGCGCTCGACGCCGAAGGCAAGCCGACGGCCCCGCTCGCGAAGAAGCTCGCGGCGCTCGGCCACCCGAACCTGTCGATCGCCGATCTCGAGCGCGCGCAGGACGGCAAGGCCGAAGCGTTCTTCATCAACTATTCGGCGGCCGGCGCCACGCTCGCCGACGGCCTGCAGGCCGCGCTCGACGAAGCGCTCGCGAAGCTGCCGATCCCGAAATTCATGACGTACCAGCGCCCGGACGGCTCGGACGTGAAGTTCGTGCGCCCGGTGCATCGCCTGACGGTACTGCACGACGACCGCGTCGTGCCCGTCACCGCGTTCGGCGTCGACGCCGGCGACACCACGCTCGGCCACCGCTTCCTGTCCGACGGCCTCGTCGCGATCCAGCATGCGCGCGCGTACGCCGACACGCTGCGCGACAAGGGCCGCGTGATCGCGCACTTCGCCGATCGCCGCGAAACGATCCGCACGCAGCTGAACGAACACGCGAACGGCGACACGGTCGTGATGCCCGAATCGCTGCTCGACGAAGTGACGTCGCTGGTCGAATGGCCGGTGGTCTACCCGTGCCGTTTCGAGGACGAATTCCTGCAGGTGCCGCAGGAATGCCTGATCCTCACGATGCAGACGAACCAGAAGTATTTCGCGCTGACCGACGTCGGCGGCAAGCTGCGCTCGCGCTTCCTGATCGTGTCGAACATCGAGACGAAGACGCCGGGCGAGATCATCGAAGGCAACGAGCGCGTCGTGCGCCCGCGCCTCGCCGACGCGAAATTCTTCTTCGAGCAGGACAAGAAGAAGCCGCTCGCCGAGCGCGTGCCGCAGCTCGCGAACGTCGTCTATCACAACAAGCTCGGTTCGGCGCTCGCACGCGTCGAGCGCCTCGAGGCGCTGGCCGGCGAGATCGCCCCGGCGATCGGCGCCGACACCGCGCACGCGAAGCGCGCCGCCCGTCTCGCGAAGGCCGACCTGCTGACCGACATGGTCGGCGAGTTCCCCGAACTGCAGGGCACGATGGGCACGTACTACGCGCGCCACGACGGCGAAGCCGACGACGTCGCGCTCGCCTGCGCCGAGCACTACCAGCCGCGCTTCTCCGGCGATGCGCTGCCGACCACGCCCGTGTCGACCGCCGTCGCGCTCGCCGACAAGCTCGAGACGATCGTCGGCATCTGGGGCATCGGCCTCGCGCCGACCGGCGAGAAGGATCCGTTCGCGCTGCGCCGCCACGCGCTCGGCGTGCTGCGCCTGCTGCTCGAAAAGCAGTTGCCGCTCGATCTCGTGGCGCTGCTGCGCACGGCCCATGCACGCTTTGACGACGTGCCGGGCGTCGCCGAATCGACCGACGCGATCTTCGCGTTCTTCATGGATCGCCTGCGCGGCCTGCTGCGCGAGCGCGGCTATTCGGCCGGCGAAATCGACGCGGTGCTGAGCCTGAACCCGACGCGCATCGACGATCTCGTCGCGCGCCTCGACGCGGTGCGCGAATTCACGCGCCTCGCGGAAGCCGAAGCGCTCGCGGCCGCGAACAAGCGGATCTCGAACATCCTGAAGAAGTCGGAAGGCGTCGCGAACGGCGCGGTGCAGTCGACGCTGCTCGTCGAGGCCGCCGAGAAGGCGCTGCACGAACAGCTCGCGGCCGTCACGCCGCGCGTGCAGTCGCAGCTCGAGGCGCGTGCGTACACGGGCGCGCTGTCGGCGCTCGCCGCGCTGCGCGCGCCGGTCGACACGTTCTTCAACGACGTGATGGTCAACGCGGAAGATCCGGCGCTGCGTGCGAACCGTCTCGCGCTGCTGTCCGCGCTGCACCAGCAGATGAACTGCGTCGCCGACATCTCGAAGCTCGCCGCATAAGGGCCGCACGATGCCGATCAGCCCCAACCGAAAGCTCGTCGTCCTCGACCGGGACGGCGTGATCAACGTCGATTCGGACGCGTTCATCAAGACGCCCGACGAATGGATCGCGCTGCCCGGCAGTTTCGAGGCGATCGCGCGGCTCAACCACGCGGGCTACCGCGTGGTCGTCGCGACCAACCAGTCCGGCATCGGTCGAGGGCTGTTCGACATGGCCGCGCTCAACGAGATGCACCTGAAAATGCATCGCGCGGCGGCCGCGGTCGGCGCGCGCATCGACGCGGTGTTCTTCTGCCCGCACACGGCCGAGGATCGCTGCGACTGCCGCAAGCCGAAACCCGGCATGATGCAGATGATCGCCGAGCGCTTCGAGATCGATCCCGCCAACACGCCGGTCGTCGGCGATTCGCTGCGCGACCTGCAGGCCGGCGTCGCGGTCGGCTTCCAGCTGCACCTCGTGCTGACCGGCAAGGGCAAGAAGACGCTCGCCGCCGGCAATCTGCCGGACGGCACGAAAGTCCACGACGACCTGCGCGCCTTCGCGCTCGATTTTCTTTCACACGAACACGAGTGATGCGGCTGCCGCGCGCATCCTCCCCAACGCCAGACTCACGCCGATGCGCTTCGTCCGCTCCCTGCTGCTGCTGATCTACTTCATCCTGTACACGGTGCCGTACGCCACCGCGTGCTTCATCGCGTTTCCGTTCATGCGCCCCGACGCGCGCTACTGGATGGCGGCCGGCTGGTGCAAGTCGACGCTGTGGGTCGTGCGCTGGCTGAACGGCATCCGCTACCGGATCGAAGGGATGGAGAACCTGCCCGACGGCCCGGCCGTGCTGCTGTCGAAGCACCAGTCCGCGTGGGAGACGCTCGCGTTTCCGGCGCTGATGCCCAAGCCGCTCTGCTACGTGTTCAAGCGCGAGCTGCTGTACGTGCCGTTCTTCGGCTGGGCGCTCGGGCTGCTGCACATGGTCAACATCAACCGCAAGGAAGGCAAGAACGCGTTCGCGTCGGTGATCCGCCAGGGCAAGAAGCGCCTGTCTGAAGGCGCATGGATGATCATGTTCCCCGAAGGCACGCGCACGCCGGTCGGCAAGCAGGGCAAGTACAAGACGGGCGGCGCGCGTTTCGCGATCGAAACCGGCACGCCGGTCGTGCCGATCGCGCACAATGCAGGTCGTGTGTGGCCGCGCAACTCGTTCATGAAATTCCCGGGCGTCGTCACCGTGTCGATCGGCAAGCCGATCGCGAGCGAAGGGCTGACGCCCGATGTATTGAACTCGCAGGTCGAAGCATGGATCGAAGCGGAAATGCGCCGCATCGATCCCGATGCGTATCGTCAGGCGGGCACCACCGGCACCCGCGATGCCGCGCGCGCCTGAAGCCCCGGATTGCAGCCGTTGCGTACGACAAAAAGAAGCGAACTGATGAAACAGCGTCCGCGGCCACGGCCTGCCGTCGTGGCCCTCGATCATCGCCAGATGGATCTGCCGCTCTTCGACGGGCCGGCCGCCGCCCCGTCGGCGCCTGCCGCGCCGCCGGCGCCGCCCGAAGCCGCCCCCGCCGCGCCGCTCGATCCAGGCCCGGTGCGCGATCGCTCACGCGTGCGCACGTTCGCGCTCGACAGTCGCGTGCTCGAATACCGGCTGAAGCGCTCGGCGCGCCGCACGATCGGCTTCACGATCGACGGCAGCGGGCTGTCGATCACCGCGCCGCGCTGGGTCACCCTCGCCGACATCGAAGCGGCGATCGCCGAGAAACAACGCTGGATCTTCGCGAAGCTCGCGGAGTGGAAGACGCGCACCGAGCAGCGCGCGCTGCCGCAGATCGACTGGCGCGACGGCGCGCAACTGCCGTATCTCGGCAAGACGGTGACGATCGCGCTCGGCGCGGGCGCCGTCGGCTTCGATGCCGATGCGCTGCGGCTGTCGCTGCCGCTGCCCGTGCAGGCCGACATGCAGCAGATCAAGGATCGCGTGCAGGGCTGGCTGCAAGGCGAAGCGAAACGCATCTTCGGCGAGCGCCTCGCGGTTTACGCGGAAAGGCTCGGCGTCACGTATTCGATGTACGCGCTGTCGTCGGCCGCGACGCGTTGGGGCAGTTGCTCGAGCGACGGCAAGATCCGCCTGAACTGGCGGCTGATCCATTTTCCGATGTCGATCATCGACTACGTCGTCGCGCACGAACTGTCGCACCTGCGCGAGATGAACCACAGCCCGGCCTTCTGGCAGACCGTCGAATCGATCTTCCCCGAGTTCCGCGAAGCCCGGCACACGCTCAAGCATCACCCGCCCGAGCTGCTGCCATCGCTTTGACGCGCACGGCTTCGCCGCCCACGAAACAGGGCGGTGCGGGTTGCCCCGCACCGCCCTGTTTCGCTGCTGCGGCAGGCATCGCATGCCGCAGCCCCGTTCATCGCGCGCTTACTTCTTCTGGATGAACTCGATCTTGTAGCCGTCCGGATCCTCGACGAACGCGATCACGGTCGTGCCGTGCTTCATCGGGCCCGCCTCGCGCGTGACCTTGCCGCCTTGCGCCTTGATCTTCTCGCAGGCCGCGTACGCATCGTCGACCGCCACCGCCAGATGGCCGAAGCCGTTGCCGAGATCGTAGGACGGCGTCTCCCAGTTGTGGGTCAGCTCGATCACGGTGCCCGTGCTCTCGTCTTCGTAGCCGACGAACGCGAGCGTGAACTTGCCTTCCGGATAATCCTCGCGACGCAGCAGCTTCATGCCGAGCAATTCGGTGTAGAACTTGATCGAGCGGTCGAGATCGCCGACTCGCAGCATCGTATGCAGCAAACGCATGTGTTGTACTCCTGTGGGGACTTTCCAGAGCCGGAAATTCTACCGGAGTCGGGTGAATTTCGCCGGGGGCGCCTAGCCGGGGGCGCCTAGCCGGGGGCGCCGAGCCGGGGGCGTCTGGCTGGGGGCGCCTGGTCGGGGACACCTAGCCGCGAGCGCCTGGCCCGATGCACCTGGCCGGGGCGCGGCCGACGCGGCGCATCGGTTGCCCGCTCGCGAGCACGAGCGCCGCGGCGAAAAACGGTACGATCCGGCTCGCCGGCCACCGCGCCGATCGGGTAACATCCTTCCACTTCGCACCAAAAGCGGGCATGCATCCTGCCCCGACCGCGACCACCTACTCTTCCGTACGCCCCACTGCCGTGCGAAACCGCCGATTCGAGCGCGCCGGGCGCGCCGCCCACCCGAGCGCGCCGTTGCCGTACCGCATCCGCGAGGTGCGCCGATGACCGCGCTCGCCGCCGCCCCCGTGCGCCGCGCACTCGATACGCGCGCCGTCGGCCTGATGCTGCTGCTGTGCGCGATCTGGGGTTTCCAGCAAGTCGCGATCAAGAGCACGAACGCCGCGATCGCGCCGATGTTCCAGGCCGGGCTGCGCTCGGTGATCGCCGCGCTGCTGCTATGGGGCTGGGCGCGCACGCGCGGCACGCCGCTGTTTCAGGCGGACGGCACGTTCGGCGCGGGGCTCGCGGCCGGCGCGCTGTTCGCCGGCGAATTCGTCTGCGTGTTCTTCGGGCTGACGCTGACGAGCGCGTCGCACATGGCGATCTTCCTGTACACGGCGCCGTGCTTCACCGCGCTCGGCCTGCACCTGTTCGCCCCGGGCGAGCGGCTGCAGCGCACGCAATGGGCCGGCGTCGGCCTCGCATTCGCCGGCATCGCGCTCGCGTTCGCCGACGGCTTCCTGAAGCCGCGCGAGCCCGGCGCGTCCGTGCTGGCCGGACTCGCCGGCGACGCGCTCGGGATCCTCGGCGGCGCGATGTGGGCCGCGACGACGGTCGTCGTACGTTCGACGACGCTCGCGCGGGCGAGCGCAAGCAAAACGCTGTTCTACCAGCTCGCGGTATCGGCGGTCGTCCTGGTCGCGCTCGCCGCGCTGCTCGGGCAGATGTCGTTCGCGCAGGTCACGCCGCTCGCGATCGCGAGCCTCGCGTACCAGTCGGTGATCGTCGCGTTCGTCAGCTACCTGTCGTGGTTCTGGCTGCTGACGCGCTACAGCGCGTCCCGGCTGTCGGTCTTCACGTTCCTGTCGCCGCTGTTCGGCGTCGCGTTCGGCGTGTTGCTGCTCGGCGAAACGGTCGGCTGGCGCTTCATGTCCGCGGCCGCGCTCGTGCTGACCGGCATCGCGCTCGTCAACGCGCCGCCGCGCCGGCGGTCGTGACGACCGGCGCAAGTCGCGCGGGCAATAAAAAAGCTGCCGGTCGGGCAGCCTCTTCGATACGGCCGACGGGCTTGCGCCACGCGCGTCATCCAGCCTGGCGCCGCGCCGCGAGCGCCTGTGCGACGCCGACGTATTCGGCCACGCTCACGTCCTCCGCACGGCGCGCGAGATCGAAGCCGAGCGCGTCGAAATCGATGCTCTCGCGGTAGTCGCCGAGCGTATTGCGCAGCATCTTGCGGCGCTGCGAGAACGCGGCCGTGACGATTTCGCCGAGCAGCACCGGATCGACGTCCGGCAGTTCGTGCGGCTCGTACGGGATCATCCGGACGATCGCCGAATCGACCTTCGGCGGCGGCTGGAACGATTCGGGCGGCACGTCGAGCATCTTTTCCATCACGTAGCGATACTGCAGCATCACCGACAATCGCGAGAACGCCTTCGTGCCCGGCTCCGCGACCATCCGCTCGACGACTTCGTTCTGCAGCATGAAATGCTGGTCGATGACCGCATCGGCGAACGTCATCAGGTGAAACAGCAGCGGACTGGAGATGTTGTACGGCAGGTTGCCGACGATCCGCAGCGACGGCTTGTCGCCGGGCGCCGCGAGCGAACGGAAGTCGAACGCGAGCGCGTCGCCCGCGTGCAGCTCCAGCAGCGCGCCGAAGCGTTGCTGCAGGCGCCCGATCAGGTCGCGATCGAGCTCCACCGCGTGCAGCGGCGACTCGGGCGTCGCGAGGCGCTCGATCAGCGGCTCGGTCAGCGCGCCGAGCCCGGGGCCGATCTCGACCATCCGCTGGCCGCGCGCGGGGCCGATCGTCGCGACGATCGAGTCGATCACGCCGTGATCGACGAGGAAGTTCTGCCCGAAGCGCTTGCGCGCGAAATGGCCTTGGTGCTGTCTGCTGTTCGACATCGACTGAGTAAAACGAAAAATACGACGAATGGGGTAAGCCGCAGCGTCAGGCTGCGCGACGATGGCGCGCCATCGTGACGGCCGTATCGAGCGCGGCGATCATGCTGCCCGGATCCGCGCGGCCCGTGCCGGCCAGATCGAGCGCGGTGCCGTGATCGACCGACGTGCGGATGATCGGCAGCCCGAGCGTCACGTTGATGCCCTCGCCGAACGTCGCGTACTTCAGCACGGGCAGGCCCTGGTCATGGAACATCGCGAGCACGCAGTCGGCATCGGCCAGATGGCGCGGCTGGAACAGCGTGTCGGCCGGATACGGGCCGCGCGCGTCGATGCGTTGCGCGTTCGCGCGGGCCAGCGCCGGCGAGATCACGTCGATCTCCTCGCGGCCGAGATAACCGTTCTCGCCCGCATGCGGGTTCAGGCCCGTCACGAGGATGCGCGGCGCGGCGAGACCGAAGTCGCGCCGCAGGTCGCGATCGACGATCGCGAGCGTCTCGACGAGCGCGTCGATCGTCAGCGCGGCCGATACGTCCTTCAGCGGCAGGTGCGTGGTCGCGAGCGCAACGCGCAACGGCCGGTCGCCTGTGCCCGCCAGCATCATCACGACGCGCGGCGTATGCGTGCGCTCGGCCAGGTATTCGGTATGGCCGGTGAACGGCACGCCCGCATCGTTGATCGTGCTCTTCTGCAGCGGCGCGGTGACGATCGCGTCGTACCGGCCCGCCAGCGCGCCGTCGATCGCCGCGTCGAGCAGCCCGAGCACGTAACGGCCGTTCGCCGCGTCCAGCTTGCCCGCCTGCGCCGGCACCGCCAGCGCATGATGCGCGACCGACACCTGCGTGCCGCCGGCCCACGCGGCCGGGTCGGCGCCGACCGCCGCCGACCGCGCGTCGAGCAGCGCTGCGTCGCCGAGCACGGTGAAATGCGCGTCGGGCCAGCGCTGCGCGGCGTCACGCAACGCCTGCACGGTCAGTTCCGGGCCGACCCCCGCGGGTTCGCCGGTCGTGATCGCGATCTGCAGCGCGGGCGTGGTCATCCGGTGCTCGCTCAGTTCGCCGGGCCGACGCCGCCGATCTTGTACTGCACGTACGACGAATCGCGCAGCTCGCGCAGCCAGTCGGCATATGCCTGTTCCGCCTTGCGCTGGCCGATCGCCTGACGCGCGATGTCCATCTGCTGCTGCACCGACCCTTCCGCCTCGCGGCGGTTCAGCACCTGGATCAGGTGGTAGCCGTACTCGGTGCGAATCGGCTGGCTGATCTGGCCGTCCTGCAGGTTGTTCATCGCGCGCTCGAATTCCGGCACGGTCTCGCCCGGGCTGATCCAGCCGAGGTCGCCGCCCTGCGATGCGGAACCGTCCTGCGAGTAGGTGCGCGCGAACTTCGCGAAATCGCCGCCGGCCTCGACCTGGTTGCGGATGTCGATCAGTTGCTGACGCGCCTGGCCTTCCGACTTGCCTTCGCCGACACGCAGCAGGATGTGGCGCACGTGCGTCTGCACGATCTTCGGCGCGGCGGCGCTCGCGCCCTGGCTCTGGCGGCGATCGACTAGGCGCACGATCTCGAAGCCGTCCGGCACGCGGATCAGCGTCGGGTTGACCTGGCCCGGGCGCAGCTTCGACGCTGCGTCGACGACGTCGGCCGGTAGCGCGCTCGGCGCCTTGAAGCCGAGATCGCCGCCCTTCTTCGCGTCGTTCGCTTCGGAGTTGTTCTTCGCGAGCCGCTCGAAATCGGCACCCGACTTCGCCTGCTGCAGCAGCGCTTCGGCCTTCTTCTGCGCGGCTTCGATGTCGGCCTGCGGCGCGTTGGTGGGCGCCTTGATGAAGATGTGCTGGAAGCGCAGGTCCTGCTGCTGCGACGCGTTCGGCCCGCGCTGGCTCGCGATGTAGTTCGCGACTTCGGCGTCCGACACCGTGATCTTGCCGTCGACCTCGCGCTCGCGCAGCTTCGACAGCATCAGTTCGGTGCGTGCGTCGTTCGTGAAGATGCTCCAGGGCACGCCCTGCGCCTCGAGACGCGCGCGGTACTGGTCGAGCGTCATCCCGTTCGCCTGCGCGAGCCGCTGCAGCGTGGCCTGCACGGTCGCGTCGTCGATGCGGATCCCGTCGTCCTTGGCCTTCTGCACCTGGATACGTTCGAGCACCATCTGGTTCAGCACTTGCGCGCGCAACTGGTCGGCCGGCGGCACCGGCGCGTTCTGCTGCTGCAGCCGGCGAGCGATCAGGCCCACGCGCTGGTCGAGTTCGCGGCCCGTGATCACGTCGTTGTTGACGACCGCGACGACTTCGTCGGCGAGCTGCGCACCTTGCGAACCGAGTGCCTGCGCCGCGGCCGGCGCGGCGGCGAGCAGCGCGGCGGACGCGGCGAGGCTGGACACGACTGCCGCGAAACGAAGGGTTTTCTTCATTGCCACTGAAACTCCATTGAAATCGTGCTGACCGGTGCAGACATGCCGGCGTTACTCGTAGTTGCTGAAGCGGGACATCGGCGGCGGCGGCGGCGGCAACGGCGTATAGCCCGGCACCCCGGCGCGGAATGCGGACACGAGGCCGTTGTCGATGGTCGACAAGCCCTTGAGCGTCAGCTGCATCATGAATCGCGTCGACGAGTTCTGCTGTCCCGACGAATTGATGCCGTTCGCGGCCCGCTGCACCCCGACCCCGAGCGCCCAGCAATCCGCGTCGTATTGTAAGCCGACCAGACCGTCGACCACGCGATCTCCGGCGAGGTCGTAGTTGAAACGGCCGATCGCATACAGGCGGCGCGTGAGCGGCCATTGCGCGGACACCAGGAACTGGTTGATCGGCTGGTTGTCGAGCGTGGTGTTCGCGCGCGTATAGCGGTAGCCGACGTTGATCACGCGGCGCTCGCCCGGGCTGTAGCCGAAACCGACGCTCGACTTCACGAGCTGGTTGTTGTTCTGGTTGTACTGGAACGCCGTTTCCGACATGAAGCCCGAGCCGAGCTTCAGCGCGGCGCCGACGATCAGGTCCGAGTGGCGCGCCAGCACGGCGCTCTGCCCGGGGTTCAGCGTGACGCGCTGATCGGCGAAGTAGTACTGCTGCGCGATCACGAAGCGCGCACGCTCGTCGCCGGTGCGCGGATCGATGAAGCGCGACGTGAGGCCGGCCGTGATCCGGTTCGCATCGGCGATCCGGTCGTTGCCGACGAACGTGTTCGGCTGGTAGATCTCCGCGAGGCCGAAGTCCGATTCCGCGGTGTCGAACAGCGGCGCGTTCGACTGATCGCGATACGGCGTGTACACGTAGTACAGGCGCGGCTCGAGGGTCTGGATGAAGTCCTGGCCGAACAGGCGCACCGAGCGATCGAAGATCAGGCCCGAATCGAAGCTCACGGTCGGGATCGACTCGGTGAAGCGCTTCGGGTTGTTCGGCGTGGTCGACGACAGGTAGTTCAGGTCGTACGACGCGAAGTGGTACTGGACCTTCGGCACGACGAAGTAGCCGGGGCCGTACACGCCGTACGAGATGTACGGGTTGAAGACGATCCGGTCGCCCTGGGTCGCATCGGCGGTCGTGATGCGGAACCGCGAATAGTCGGCTTCCGCGCCGAAGTCGAAGCCGCCGACGTTGTACTTCGTGTACTTCACGTTCAACTGCGGCTCGCGGCTGTAAGGCGCGATCGACGGCGGCAGCGTCTGCCAGTGCTGGTAGCGCGCGAGCACCGACCACGGGCCGTTGTTGTACGTGAGGCCGGCTTCCTGCTGGTACAGCGTCTGCGTGCCGTTGATGAACTGGTTCGACGACCCGAGGTCTTCGGGATACGTGTTGTCCGAGACCTTGTTGAAGTAGACGTAGCCGCCGAAGCCGCCGCCGAAGTTCTGCTGGTGCTGCCAGTAGATCGCGTAGCGGTTGCGGTGCGCGAGCCGGTCGTCCGGCAGGTAATTGGCCGTAAACGTGCCCGAATACGACGGCGACAGGTAGCGGAACGTCGCTTCGGTCATCACGCCGCGCCGCGAGATGATCCGCGGCGTGAGCGTGAGATCGCGGTTCGGCGCGATGTTGAAGTAGTACGGCAGCGTCAGCTCGAAGCCGTTGCTCGAGTTCATCGAGAACGTCGGCGGCAGCAGGCCGCTGCGCCGCTCGCCCGACAGCGGGAACGTCATCCACGGGCTCGCGAAGATCGGCACGCCCTGGAAGAACAGCACGCCGTTGCGCGCGGTGCCCTCGTCGGCGCCCGTATCGAAATCGAAGCGGCTGCCCTTGATGTACCACGCGGGGTTCGTCGAGCACTGGCACGCCGTATACGTGCCGTTGACGAACACCGAGCGCTCGTTGTCGACCATGTCGACGCGCTCCGCGCTGCCCGACCCGCCCGTCACGTTGAAGTGATACTTCGGCGCGGTCATGAAGCCCTGGTTCGCCTCGATCTTCAGGTGCGCCTCGGGGCCCGCGAACGACGTACCGCCGTTGACCACCTTGACCTGGCCGTACGCATCGGCCATGTCGGTATCCTGATCGTAGTGGATCGCGTCGGCCTTCACGACGGCGTCGCCGCGCCGCAGCTCGGCCGAACCCTTCGCGGCGAGGTCCTGCTCGGCGGTGCCGCTCGTGTGGTCGGCGATCACGAAAGCGGCCGGCTTCGCGCCGTCCTTCAGCGGATGATCCTCGAGCTGGGGCGCGAGACGCAGATCCCACGGCGAGTCGAGCGGCTGCGGCTGCGCAGCCGCACCCGTCAGCTGCGCGTACGACACGGCCGGCACGAGGCCGGGCACGGCCAGGAGCGCGAGCGCGAGCCGCCGTTTGCGCGGCGCCCCGTCACCGGGGAAAACATTCGGGAATAGCGGTTTGGGCGGCATCTATCGTTTGGCGAATCGCCCCTTGTCAACCGCGCCTGCGCGGCACCGTCGCGCGGCGGGCCGCGCCGTCGAGCCGCGACTGCGGCTCTTCGCAAACCGGGGAGGCGATCGCACGGGCGGCGCGACAGGCGGCGAGCCTGCACGGCGGAAGCTGACGCGGGGCGCGTCAAAAAAGTCGTGGGGTATTATATGGCAAGACGTTCCCCCCTCCGCCGAGTTTCATGACGCCCCCATCCGCCGCATCCCAGCCCGACGCCCGCCTCGAAGCGCTCACCGCGTGGCTGCGCCCGCTCGCCGAGCGCTACGCGCTCGATCTGTCGACCCTCGCGCCCGCGTCGTCGGACGCCAGTTTCCGCCGCTATTTCCGCGTCGCATCGGCCACCAGCGCCGGCGGCACGCTGATCGCGGTCGATGCGCCGCCGCCCGAGAAGTGCCGCGAGTTCGTCCAGGTCGCGCAGTTGCTCGCCGCGGCCGGCGACCACGTGCCGGACGTGCTGGCCCACGATTTCGACGCGGGCTTCATGCTCGTGACCGACCTCGGCCGCACGTCGTACATCTCGGTGCTCGATCCGGCCGATCCGGCCGCCGCGCGAACGCTGATGCGCGCCGCGCTCGATGCGCTGATCCGCTTCCAGCTCACGTCGAAGCCCGACGTGCTGCCGCCGTTCGACGAAGCGTTCCTGCGCCGCGAAATGGAGCTGATGCCCGAATGGTTCGTCGGCCGCCACCTCGGCAAGCCCGTCACCGACGCGATGCGCGGCACGCTCGACCGCACGTTCGCGCTGCTGGTCGCGAGCGCGCATGCGCAGCCGCAAGGCTTCATGCTGCGCGACTTCATGCCGCGCAACCTGATGGTGTGCGAGCCGAACCCGGGCGTGCTCGACTTCCAGGACGCCGTGTACGGGCCGCTGACGTACGACGTCGTGTCGCTGCTGCGCGACGCGTTCATCAGCTGGGACGAGGAATTCGAGCTCGACTGCTTCGCGTACTACTGGGAAAAGGCGAAAAAGGCCGGCTTGCCGGTCGATCCCGACTTCGGCGAGTTCTACCGCCAGCTCGAATGGATGGGGCTGCAGCGCCATATCAAGATCCTCGGCCTGTTCGCGCGCATCAACTACCGCGACGGCAAGCCGCACTATCTGAACGACCTGCCGCGCTTTCTCGCGTATGCGCGCAAGGTCGCGCTGCGCTACCGCCCGCTCGTGCCGTTCGCGAAGCTGCTCGACGAGCTCGAGGGCAACGCGCCGGCCGACGTCGGCTATACGTTCTGACCGTCCTCACTCCTCGTCGAACATGAGCCCTACCCTGACCACGGCGATGATCTTCGCCGCCGGACGCGGCGAGCGGATGCGCCCGCTGACCGACACCTGCCCGAAGCCGCTGCTCGAAGCCGGCGGCAAGCCGCTGATCGTCTGGCAGATCGAGGCGCTTGCGCGTGCCGGCATCGAGACGATCGTGATCAACCACGCGTGGCTCGGCGAACAGATCGAGGCCGCGCTCGGCGACGGTTCGCGCTGGGGCGTGCGGCTCGCGTATTCGGCCGAGGGCAACGCGCTGGAAACCGCCGGCGGCATCGCGCAGGCACTGCCGCTGCTCGAGCGCGACGGGCAGCCGGCCGTGTTCGCGGCCGTCAGCGGCGACGTGTACTGCGCGTTCGACTACCGGACGCTCGCGCCGCGCGCCGCCCGGATGGCCGCGCTCGACACGCCGGCGATGCACCTCGTGATGGTGCCGAACCCGCCGTTCCATCCGGCCGGCGACTTCGCGCTCGGCGACGACGGCCGTCTCGCACTCGACGGCGCCGCGCGCTTCACGTTCGGCAACATCGGTCTGTACGACACGCGGATGTTCCGCGACCTCGCGCCCGGCACGCGGCGCGCGCTGACGCCGTACTATCGCGCGGCGATCGAAGCCGGCCGCGCGAGCGGCGAGCTGTACGAAGGGATCTGGGAGAACGTCGGCACGCCCGCGCAGCTCGGCGAGCTCGACGCACGGCTGCGCACCGCCGCCGGTTGATCGTTTCGCGGCCGACTACCGGCTTGCCGGCGCGGCGGCCGATGGGGTGACGGGCCGATGGAGTGACGGGCCGATGTGGCGGCCGGTCGACCGGCCGCGAACCGGTCCGCGATCGAATGTCGGGAACGCCCCGCCGGCTCACCCGGTGGTGACGACCCCACGCGGCCCGACAGCCGGCACACCGCCCGCTCCCGCCGCACGCCGCGTCACGACACCCGCGCTCACACGGCCTCGGCCTCTTCCCCGCTGGCCGCCGCGCGTTGCTGCTGCAACGCCCACATCTGCGCATACAGCCCGTCGGCGCGCACGAGTTCGTCGTGCGTGCCGCGCTCGACGATCCGCCCGTGGTCCATCACGAGAATCTGCTGCGCGTGCACGACCGTCGACAGCCGGTGCGCGATCACGAGCGTCGTGCGATGCCGCGCGATCTGGTCGAGTTCGTGCTGGATCGCGCGTTCCGAGCGCGAATCGAGCGCCGACGTCGCTTCGTCGAACAGCAGCACCGGCGGATCCTTCAGCAGCGTACGCGCGATCGCGACGCGCTGCTTTTCGCCGCCCGACAGCTTCAGCCCGCGCTCGCCGACCGGCGTGTCATAGCCCTTCGGCAACCCCTCGATGAAATCGTGGATGTGCGCGGCGCGCGCGGCCGCGACCACTTCGTCGCGCGTCGCCGTCGGCCGGCCGTACGCGATGTTGTAGTAGATCGAGTCGTTGAACAGCACGGTGTCCTGCGGCACGATCCCGATCGATGCGCGCAGCGATTCCTGCGTGACGTCGCGGATGTCCTGACCGTCGATCCGGATCGCGCCGCCCGCCTGCCGGTCGAGATCGTAGAAGCGGAACAGCAGCCGCGACAACGTCGATTTCCCCGAACCGCTGTGGCCGACCACCGCGGTCGTCGTGCCGGCATCGATCGTAAACGTCACGTCGTGCAGGATCTGCCGCGACGGCTCGTACGCGAAGTTCACGTGCTCGAAGCGCACCTGCGCGCCGGCCACCGCGAGCGGCGGCGCATCGGGCCGGTCGGCCACTTCCTTCGGCGCCGTCAGCAGCCCGAACATCCGGTCCATGTCGGTCAGGCTCTGCTTCAGCTCGCGATAGACGACGCCGAGGAAGTTCAGCGGAATGTACAGCTGCAGCATGAACGTGTTGATCAGCACGAGATCGCCGAGCGTCAGCTTGCCCGCGAGCACGCCCTGCGTCGCGCGCCACAGGATGAACACGAGCCCCGTGCCGATGATCGCCTGCTGACCGAAGTTCAGCACCGACAGCGAGTTCTGCGAACGGATCGCGGCCTTCCGGTAGCGCTTCAGGTTCTCGTCGTAGCGTTGTGCCTCCCACTCCTCGTTGCCGAAGTACTTCACCGTCTCGTAGTTGATCAGCGAGTCGATCGCCCGCGAGTTCGCGCGCGAATCGAGTTCGTTCATCGTGCGGCGGAAATGCGTGCGCCAGTTGGTGACCTTCACGGTGAACACGATGTACGTGACGAGCGCCGCGAACGTCACGTACGCGTAGTAGGCCTCGTACTTGACCACGAAGAAGCCGAGCACGAGCCCGACCTCGACGAGCGTCGGCAGGATGCTGTACAGCGAATACGAAATCAGTTGCTGGATGCCGCGCGTGCCGCGCTCGATGTCGCGCGACATGCCGCCCGTCTGGCGCTCGAGATGAAACCGCAGCGACAGCCCGTGCAGATGCCGGAACACCTGCAGCGCGAGCTGGCGCACCGCGCTCTCGGTGACTTTCGAGAACAGGATTTCGCGCAGCTCGGTAAAGAGCGACGTCGACAGCCGCACGAGCGCATACGCGACGACCAGCAGCCCGATGCCGCCCGCGAGCACGATGCCGGCCGACTGCTCGGCACGGCCGAGCGCGGCGAGCTGCTGCACGGCGGACAGATGATCGACGATGCGCTTCATCACGACCGGCACGCCGAGGTTCGCGACCTTCGCACCGATCAGGCAGCCGAGCGCGAGCGCGACGCGCCATTTGTAGGTGGTCAGGTACGGCAGCAGCGACCGGATGGTCTGCCAGTCGTTGCGGGGCCCGGTCGAAGCCGGCGCGGGCTCGCCGGAAGCGGGAAATCGGCGCATGGGGGAAGGGTTGTGCGGCGGTACGGGACGCGCGTATCGGCGGCCGGCTCGCGCGCTTTCTCGTACAATTTGCGAACGTTGTATTGTCGCAGAAGCCGCTTCGCGCCGCTGCCGGCGCCCTCGCCGGCCACGCTGCGCGCGGCGGCCCATTTATTACAGGATGAAAGCCCCGCCATGACCGATTCGACCCTCGAACTCCCGCAGAAGCAACCCGCGCTGCGCGTCGTCCCGCAACCGCACGACGCGAACGTTCACGGCGACGTGTTCGGCGGCTGGATCATGTCGCAGGTCGACATCGCCGGTTCGATCCCCGCGAGCCAGCGCGCGAACGGCCGCGTCGCGACGGTCGCGGTCAACTCGTTCGTGTTCAAGCAGCCGGTGTTCGTCGGCGATCTGCTGAGCTTCTACGCGACCATCATGCGCACCGGCAACACGTCGATCACGGTCGACGTCGAGGTGTATGCGCAGCGCATGCGCCTGATGGGCGAAATCGTGAAGGTCACCGAAGCGACGCTCACGTACGTCGCGACCGGCCCCGACCGCAAGCCGCGGCAACTGCCGCCGCTCTGACGGGCAGGCGCCGCGCCGCAGCGCGGCAGGCGGCCGTCAGTGCGCGGCCGTCAGCCCGAACTCCCGCATCGCGGGCACGAAATCGTGATTCAGCGTCGGCTTGCGCGACAGCTTGACGAGCACGTAGCGCTGGAACGGCGCGAGCCGCTGCCACTGCGCGAGCGCGGGCGCCGGCAGCCCGGCCAGCGCGCTTTGCTGCACGAGCGACTCCGGCACCGTGTCGACGGCGCGCCAGGCCGGCTGCTCGTCCGGCTGGAACCATGACGGCTCCAGATCGGCGTGCGTGCGCAGCATTTCGAACAGCGCGTGATCGAAGTTGGGCTCGATCGCGGTGTCGTCGTCGGCCGGAAAGCGCGCGAGCAGCTTGCGGTCCTCGAGCGGCAGCAACTGCCACTGTTCGAGCGAAATCCGCAGCCCGAAGCGGTCGAGATTGAAACGCACGATCATCGGGATGTACGTGAAGTTTTCCGACGAATCGTGTTCGAAATTGAAAAGCAACGGAGCGTCGCTGAGTCCCATGGTCGTTACCTGACGTGGCGGATGCCGGCGCGGCCGGCTTGCCTGGGGTATTTTAGAACCTCTGCGCGCGGGCGGCGGCACGATCGTCGCCGGCCGCGCTTCGAATCAACGGGAGTGCTCGTGAATCCGACCCAATCAGACGAACCGCGCGGCGCGATCGAGCTGCCCGTGAGCCGCACGCGCGGCGGCGCGGTCGAGGCCGCGCACGACTTCGTCGGCCAGGAATGGCCGGTCGCCCTCGTCTTCAACGGCATCTCGCACGCGGTAATGATGTGTACGCCATGCGATCTCGAAGCGTTCGCGGTCGGCTTCGCGATCTCGGAAGGGATCGTCGCGCGCGGCAGCGACATCAAGGACATCGACGTGATCCTGCACGCCGACGCGCCGCTGCCGCATGCGGAAGTCCACCTGGAAGTCGTCCAGCAGGCGTTCGCCGCGCTGAAGGACCGGCGCCGCGCGCTCGCGGGGCGCACCGGCTGCGGCGTCTGCGGAATCGAAAGCATCGACCTGCTCGACCTTGCGCCCGAACGCGTGCCCGATACCGGCTTTCTCGCGCGCCTCGCGCCCGACGCGCTGGCGCGTGCAGCGCATGCGCTGCCGGCACACCAGGCGCTCACGAAACTGACCGGCGGCCTGCATGCGGCCGCATGGTGCGACGCAACAGGCGCGATCCGAGTGGCATTCGAGGACGTCGGCCGCCACAATGCGCTCGACAAGCTGATCGGCTCGCTCGTGCTGTCGCGCGCCGATCCCACCGACGGCTTCGTGTTCCTGTCGAGCCGCGCGAGCTACGAGCTCGTACGCAAGGCCGCGCGGGTCGGCATCCCGCTGGTCGCGACCATCTCCGCGCCGTCGTCGCTCGCGCTCGAGATCGCGAAGGCGGCCGGCTTGCGGCTCGTCAGCTTCTGCCGCGAAACGGGGTACGTCGACTACGGCACGGCCTGATCGCGGCCGCGCAGCGGCGATGCACCGCCGCGCGGCCTGCTCCGTTCAGTCGAACTGACGGAAATCCGGCTTGCGCTTCTCGAAGAACGCCGTCATCGCCTCGCGCGCCTCCGGCGCGCGCAGCATCTCGGCGAAGTGGCGCGCTTCCTCGGCCATCCGCGCGGGCGTCGCCACGCCGCCCGTCTCCTTCAACAGCGCCTTCGTCACACGCAGCGAAGCCGCCGGCAACGCCGCCAGCTTCGCCGCCTGCTTCGCCGCGAATGCATCGAGTTCGGCCGCCGGCAGCACGCGATTGACGATGCCGATCCGGTGCGCTTCCAGCGCATCGAACGCCTCGCCGAGCAACAGCTTCTCGGCGGCGATCTGATGGCCGGCCAGGCGCGGCAGCAACGCGCTCGAGGCCGCTTCGGGGCACAGCCCGAGCTGCACGAACGGCAGCGAGAACGTCGCGGTGTCGGCCGCGTAGACCAGATCGCAGTGCAGCAGCATCGTCACGCCGACCCCGACCGCGATGCCCGGCACGGCCGCCACGATCGGCTTGCTCGCGCCGCTGATCCGCGCCAGAAACTGGAAGACCGATGCGGTGTCGTCCTTCGGCGGCGACTTCAGGAAATCCTCGAGATCGTTCCCCGAGCTGAAATTGCCGTCGCTGCCGCGCAGCAGGATCGCGCGGACCGCCTTGTCTTCCTGCGCGTCGGCGAGCGCATCGGCCATCGTCTGGTACATCGCCGCCGTCAGCGCATTCTTCTTCGCCGGGCGCGCGATCGTGATCGTCATCACGCCGTCGGCGCGTTCCACTTGAATGTCGGCCACAACCGTCTCCTTGAACTGTCCTCTACCGGAATGAAAAACGGTGCGCGAGCTCGTGGCCCGCGCACCGTCGTCGTTTTTCGTCGCGTCCCGCTTACAGGCGTTCGATGATGCCCGCCGCACCCATGCCGGTGCCGACGCACATCGTGACCATCCCGTACTTCAGGTTGCGGCGGCGCAGGCCGTGCACGACGGTCGCCGCGCGGATCGCGCCGGTCGCGCCGAGCGGGTGGCCCAGTGCGATCGCGCCGCCCATCGGGTTGACCTTCGACGGATCGAGGCCGAGATCGCGGATCACTGCCAGCGACTGCGCGGCGAACGCCTCGTTCAGCTCGATCCAGTCGAGATCGTCCTGCTTCAGGCCCGCGGCCTTCAGCGCGGCCGGAATCGCTTCCTTCGGGCCGATGCCCATGATTTCCGGCGGCACGCCGCGTACCGCGAAACTCACGAAGCGCGCAAGCGGCGTCAGGTTGAATTCCTTGAGCACCTTCTCCGACACGACGAGCAGCGCGCCCGCGCCGTCCGACGTCTGCGAGCTGTTGCCGGCCGTGACCGAACCCTTGTTCGCGAACACCGTGCGCAGCTTCGCGAGGCCTTCGAGCGACGTATCCGCGCGCGGACCTTCGTCGAGCTTGATCTCGCGCGTCTTCACGTCGATTTCGCCGGTCGCGAGATTCGGGAAGCGCTCGGTGATCGTGTACGCGGCGATTTCGTCGCCGAACTCGCCGGCCTGCTGCGCGGCGAGCGCCTTGCGGTGCGACTCGACCGAGAACGCGTCCTGGTCCTCGCGGCTCACCTTCCACTGCTCGGCGACGCGCTCGGCCGTCAGGCCCATCCCGTATGCGATGCCGAAGTCTTCGCTGCGATCGAAGATGTGCGGCGACATCGACGGCTTGTTGCCCATCATCGGCACCATGCTCATCGACTCGCAGCCGCCCGCGAAGATCGCGTCCGATTCGCCGACGCGGATCCGGTCGGCCGCCATCGCGAGCGCGGTGATGCCCGACGCGCAGAAGCGGTTGACCGTCACGCCGCCGACCGTCTGCGGCAGGCCCGCGAGCAGCGCGCCCATCCGCGCGACGTTCAGCCCTTGTTCGGCTTCCGGAATCGCGCAGCCGATGATCGCGTCCTCGATCACCTTCGTGTCGAGACCGGGCACCTGCGCGACCGCCGACTTGATCGCGTGAACCAGCAGCTCGTCCGGCCGCGTGTTCTTGAAGACACCGCGCGGGGCCTTGCCGATCGGCGTGCGGCTGGCGGCGACGATGTATGCGTCTTGCAATTGTTTGCTCATTTCAGACTCCTTGTCCGCTCTGTCCGCTCGCTCAGTTACGCACCGGCTTGCCGGTCTGCAACATGCCCATGATCCGTTCCTGCGTCTTCTGCGTGCCGAGCAGCTCGACGAACGCGCGGCGCTCGAGCGCGAGCAGCCACTCTTCGTCGACGAGGCTGCCGGCTTCGACGTCGCCGCCGCACACGGCTTCGGCGATGCGGCTCGCGATCAGGAAGTCGTGGTCGCTGATGAAGCGGCCGTCGCGCATGTTGACGAGCGACGCCTTGATCGTCGCGATCGCCGAACGGCCCGCGACCGGCACGTCCTTCGCGCGCAGCGGCGCGCGGTAGCCGGTGTCGGCCAGCGCACGCGCTTCCTTCTTCGCGGTGTCGAGCAGTTCGAACACGTTGAAGACGATCGTGTCGGACGGCTTCACGTAGCCCATTGCACGGGCATCGTGCGCGGACGACGACACCTTCGCCATCGCCGCGTTCTCGAACGACTTCGTGACGAACTTCAGGATGTCGGTGGTCGCGTTCGCCGCCGTCGCGGCTTCCGCCGCGCGCAGCGCCGCTTCCTTCAGGCCGCCGCCCGCCGGCACGAGGCCGACGCCCACTTCGACGAGACCGATGTAGCTCTCGACGTGCACGACGCGCTTCGCGCTGTGCAGCATCAACTCGCACCCGCCGCCGAGCGCGATGCCTGACACGGCCGCCACCACCGGCACGTTCGCGTACTTCACGCGCAGCATGCCTTCCTGGAACTTCTTCACGAACGGCTCGATGCCCTTCGCGCCGCCCATCATGAACGCGGGCATCGCCTCTTCGAGGTTCGCGCCGGCCGAGAACGGGCCGCCCGGCGTGCCGAGCTTCAGCGACGTCGGCTGCCAGATCACCACGCCCTTGTAGTCCTTCTCCGCGAGTTCGATCGCCTGCACGAGGCCGTCGATCACGCTCGGTCCGATCGTGTTCATCTTCGACTTGAACGACACGATCACGACGTCGTCCTCACCGGCACGGTCGTCGACCCATGCACGCACCGCGTCGGTTTCGAACAGCGTCTTGCCGTACGTCTTCGGATCGGCGCCGGTTTCGCCGATCAGCGGCGCACGGAACACCTGCTTGTCGTAGACGGCCAGGTCCGAGCGCGGCACGAAACGCTTCGACGCCGGCGCCCACGAGCCTTCGGCCGTGTGCACGCCGCCCTTCTCGGCGACCGGGCCTTCGAGCACCCACGACGGCAGCGGCACGTTCGCAAGCGCCTTGCCGGCCGCGATGTCTTCCTGCACCCATTCGGCGACCTGCTTCCAGCCGGCGGCCTGCCAGCCTTCGAACGGACCTTCGTTCCAGCCGAAGCCCCAGCGGATCGCGAGGTCGACGTCGCGCGCGTTGTCGGCGATCGACTCGAGATGCACGCCGATGTAGTGGAACACGTCGCGGAAGATCGACCACAGGAACTGCGCGTGCGGATGATCCGTCTCGCGCAGCAGCTTCAGGCGTTCCGCCGGCGGACGCTTCAGGATGCGGCCGACCGTTTCGTCCGCCTTCGCGCCCGAATCGACGTAGGTGCCCGTCTTCGCGTCGAGCACCTTGATCGCCTTGCCTTCCTTCTTGTAGAAGCCGCCGCCCGTCTTCTGGCCGAGCGCGCCCTGCTTCACCAGCTCGGCGAGCACGGCGGGCGTCTGGTAGACCGGGAAGAACGGATCGTCGGCGAGGTTGTCCTGCATCGTCTTGATCACGTGCGCCATCGTGTCGAGGCCGACCACGTCCGCGGTGCGGAACGTCGCCGACTTCGCGCGGCCGAGGCGGCTGCCCGTCAGATCGTCGACTTCGTCGAAGCGCAGGCCGAACTTCGCGGCCTCGGTGATCACCGCGAGGATCGAGAAGATGCCGACGCGGTTCGCGATGAAGTTCGGCGTGTCCTTCGCGCGCACGACGCCCTTGCCGACGACGCTCGTCAGGAAGGTTTCGAGCTGGTCGAGGATCTCCGGACGCGTGTGCGCGGTCGGGATCAGCTCGACGAGATGCATGTAGCGCGGCGGATTGAAGAAGTGCACGCCGCAGAAGCGCGACTTCAGCTCGTCCGAGAAACCTTCGGACAACTTCGTGATCGACAGGCCCGACGTATTGGTCGCGAAGATCGCGTTAGGCGCGATGTGCGGCGCGACCTTCTTGTACAGGTCGTGCTTCCAGTCCATCCGCTCGGCGATCGCCTCGATCACGACGTCGCATTCGGCCAGCTTCGCGATGTCGTCTTCGTAGTTGGCCGCTTCGAGGTACTTCGCATCGTCCTTCACGCCGAACGGCGCGGGCGACAGCTTCTTCAGGTTCTCGATCGCCTTCAGCGCGATCGCGTTTTTCGGGCCTTCCTTGGCCGGCAGGTCGAACAGCAGCACCGGCACGCGCGCGTTGACGAGGTGCGCGGCGATCTGCGCGCCCATCACGCCGGCGCCCAGCACGGCGACCTTGCGAATCAGGAAATTGCTCACGGGATGTCTCCGGATAGTGTCGTGCAGCGCGGAATGTGAGAGCTGCACGGCGAAGTGAGTACCAGGAACCGTTGCGTTCGGGCGGCGCGCGGCGCGCCCCCCCGAACTTGCATCAGAACAGCGATTCGTCGACTTCCATCAGCGTCTTCGAACCGGCGCGCGCGGCGCGGATCGTCGCGGCCGTCTCGGGCAGCAGGCGCGCGAAGTAGAAGCGGGCAGTGGCGAGCTTCGACTTGTAGAACGGGTCGCCCGACGCTTCCTTGTCGAGCGCGAGACGCGCCATGCGCGCCCAGAAGTACGAGAACACCAGGTGGCCGACGGTACGCAGGTACGGCACGGCCGCAGCGCCGACTTCGTCCGGGTTCTGCATCGCCTTCATGCCGATTTCCATCGTCAGCTTCTGCACCTTGTCGCCGATGTCGGCGAGCGGGTTGATGAACTCGGCCATCTCCGGCTTCACGCCTTCCGCTTCCGCGAATTCCGTCACGAGCTTGCCGAACTTCTCCAGCTTCGCGCCCATGTCGCCGAGCACCTTGCGGCCCAGCAGGTCGAGCGACTGGATCGAGTTCGTGCCTTCGTAGATCATGTTGATCCGCGCGTCGCGCACGTACTGCTCCATGCCCCACTCGGAGATGAAGCCGTGGCCGCCGTAGATCTGCATCGCGTGGTTGGTCGACTCGAACGCGTTGTCGGTCAGGAACGCCTTGATGATCGGCGTGAGCAGCGCGACGAGGTCGGCCGCTTCCTTGCGCACGGCTTCGTCGGCGTGCGACAGCTCCTTGTCGATCTGCAGCGCGGACCAGTACGTGAACGCGCGCGCGCCTTCCGCGTAGGCCTTCTGCGTGAGCAGCATGCGGCGCACGTCCGGATGCACGATGATCGGGTCGGCCGGTTTGTCCGGCGCCTTCGGGCCCGTCAGCGAGCGCATCTGCAGGCGTTCCTTCGCATACGCCAGCGAGTTCTGGTACGCGACTTCCGTGAGGCCGAGGCCCTGCATGCCGACGCCGAGGCGCGCGGCATTCATCATCACGAACATCGCGTTCAAGCCCTTGTTCGGCTCGCCGACCATCCAGCCCTTCGCGCCGTCGAGGTTCATCACGCACGTCGAGTTGCCGTGGATGCCCATCTTGTGCTCGATCGAGCCGCACTTGATGCCGTTGCGTTCGCCCGGTTCGCCCGAAGCGTCCGGAATGAACTTCGGCACGATGAACAGCGAGATCCCCTTCGTGCCCTGCGGCGCGTCCGGCAGGCGCGCGAGCACGAGGTGGACGATGTTCTTCGACATGTCGTGCTCGCCGCTCGAGATGAAGATCTTCGTGCCGCTGATCGAGTACGAGCCGTCGCCGTTCGGTTCGGCCTTGGTGCGCAGGATGCCGAGGTCGGTGCCGCAGTGCGGCTCGGTCAGGCACATCGTGCCCGTCCATTCGCCCGACACGAGCTTCGGCAGGTATTGCTGCTGGAGTTCCGGCGCGCCGTGCGCGTGCAGGCATTCGTACGCGCCGTGCGACAGGCCCGGATACATCGTCCATGCCTGGTTCGCCGAGTTCAGCATTTCGTAGAGCGCGTTGTTCACGAACGCGGGCAGGCCCTGGCCGCCGTAGTCCGGATCGCAGCCGAGCGCCGGCCAGCCGGCCTCGACGTACTGCCGATACGCTTCCTTGAAGCCGGTCGGGGTCTTCACGACGCCGTCGCCTTCATACGTGCAGCCTTCGCGGTCGCCGACCTGGTTCAGCGGGAACAGTACCTCGGAGCAGAACTTGCCCGCTTCCTCGAGGACCTGGTTGATCGTGTCGGCGTCGAGGTCCGCATGCCTGGGCATTTGCTTGACTTCGGCTTCGACGTTCAGAAGCTCGTGCAACACGAATTGCATGTCGCGCAGCGGCGCGGCGTACTGTCCCATGACTCTCTCCAAAGGTGGGCAAAACGGCTCGAGCTCCTGGCGGGCGGATCACGCGCCGCTAACGGCTCTCGCTCTGATACGAAACGATCGTCTTTTCCAGCGCGGCCCACGTGAGGCGCACCGCGTCCGGCGAATGCAGGAAGCGTGCGTCGTGATGCAGGCCGAGCGTGAAGCTGTACAACTCGAAGAGCATCAGTTCCGGATCCGTGTCCGTGCGCAGATGCCCTTCTTCCATCGCCTGCGAAATGGCGCGCAGCAACGCGGCACGCCAGGCGGTCACGCTCGCGATCAACTGCTCGCGCACGGGGCTGTCCGGCCGGTCGTCGTACTCCACTGCGCCGCTGATGTAGATGCACCCGGTCGTCACCTCCTGGATGCGCTTCTCGATCCAGCGCGCCAGCATCGCCCGAAGACGCGGCAGACCGCGCGACTCGCGCAGGCTCGGAAAGAACACCTCGTTTTCGAAACGATGGTGATACTCGCGGACGACCTCGACCTGCAGGTCTTCGCGCGAACCGAAGTGCGCGAACACGCCGCTCTTGCTCATCTGCATGCGCTCGGCCAGCAGGCCGATCGTCAGCCCCTCCAGCCCGTCACGGCTGGCGAGATCCAAAGCAGCTTCGAGTATCGCGGCACGCGTCTGTTCGCCTTTTCGCATAGCTTTTTCTGTAACCGTTCGGGGGTTCGAATAAAATCGAACGGCCGTACTATTATTGAGTGCGGCCGCTCGCGAAACAAGGAAATTATTAGAAACCGGTGTCTAACCGAGCCGCTATTTTGCGCGATTCCGGCGGGACCGGAGCGGCTTTTCCGCACGAACGTGCGGACAGATTTTTGAAGCGAATGCTTAGTCTGCGTCAGTCGTAACCGCCGACCGTCAGCGCCTTCATCACGACACGATACGCGGTGTACGCGAGCCAGTTCAGCAGCCGCTCGACGCGCGGGCGCGCGGCGTAGCGCGCGGCGTCGATCTCGCGGCCTTCGGCGAATGCAGCGGCGATCGCGTCGCGCAACTGGTTCGTCACTGCATCGTAGCGCACCAGCACGACATTCGCTTCATTGTTCAGCATCAGGCTCAGCGCGTCCAGATTCGACGAGCCGACCGTCGCCCAGTTGTCGTCGATCACGGCGACCTTGCCGTGCAGGATCGTCTTGTCGTATTCGGCGACGCGCACGCCCGCGCGCAGCAGCGTGTGATAGAGGAACGGCACGGCCGTATCGAGCGCCGCGAACTCCTTGCGGCCGATCAGCACCTGCACGTCGACGCCGCGTCGCGCCGCGCCCGTCAGCGCGCGGCGCAGCTTGCGGCCCGGCATGAAATACGGATTCGCGAGCAGGATCCGCTGGCGGGCCTGGCCGATCGCCGCGAGATAGGCCTTCTCGATCGCGCGGCGATTCACGACGTTGTCGCGCGCGACGAACGCGACGCTCGGCTCGGTCACGACCCGCAGCGCGCCGGCCTTGATCCACCGGTGGCTGCGCATCCAGCGCCGGAACATGTCCGGGAACGCTTCGCCGCCGTGCAGCCCGGCCGCGTACTGCGCATACGGCTTGTGGCCGAACTGGATCCGGTGCCACTGCAGCTCGAATGCGGCGCGCACGTCGGACACCGCGGGCCCGGCCATCTCGACCGCGAAATCCCAGCGCGGGAACGGCAGCGTCGCGCTGCCCTGCGTGTAGTCGTCGACGATGTTGATGCCGCCGCAGAACGCGACCGCATGATCGATCACCGCGAGCTTGCGGTGCGTGCGCGAGAAGCCGAAGCGGCCGAACAGGTAGCGGTTGTAGATGCAGTGCTCGACGCCGGACTCGGCCCACGTGTCGAACAGCGGCAGGCGCGCGGTGCCGATGCCGTCGGTGATCACGCGCACGCGCACGCCGCGCTGCGCCGCGCGGATCAGCGCGTCCGACACCGGGCGACCGGCCTCGTCGTCGCAGAAGATGTAGGTTTCGAGCATCACCTGCTCGCGGGCGGCGTCGATCCGTTCGATGAGCGCCCGGAAGAATGCGCCGCCGGTTTCGCACAGCCGCACCGTATTGCCGGCCGTAAACGCGAGCCGCGACGCGGAGCCGCGCTCCTGCAGAAACATCTGCCGCAATTGCGCGAAGCGCTTGCGGGTCTCCGCATTCATGCGGACGAGCCGTGCGGCGCACTCGCGAGCGCCACGCGCGCGGGCAATTGCAGGATCGCTTCGGCGTTCGACGGCGAGAAGCAGCGCGCGGCCGCCTCGCGGTACGGCAGCCACGCATAGTCGACATGCTCGCGCGGCGACAGCGTCACGTCGACGCGATGCGGCACGCACAGGCCGAACCAGTGCTCGACGTTGCGCGTGACGCCCGGCGCATAGCGGTGCAGGTATTGCGGATAGATCGTGTATTCGATCCGGTGATGCCAGTCGACGAGCGCAGTGGCCGGCACGTCCGGCGTGCCGATCGCGATGCCGGTCTCCTCCGCCACTTCGCGCGCGGCGGTGAGCGCGAGCGGCTCATCGAGCGCGTCCTTCGAGCCGGTGACCGATTGCCAGAAATCGGGCTGGTCGGCACGCTTGATCACGAGCACATCGAGGTCGGGCGTGTAGATCACGACGAGAACGGATTCGGGGATTTTCGGCGGCTTCGTCATCTTTGTTTCATGCGGCACGGGGCCGTGCATGGGCCCGTGCTCCGAACGTGCGGCAAGTGCTGCGACTGTACCGCAAAAAATGAAAAAGGCGCATCGCTGCGCCTTTTTCATGGGTGTCGTGTGGGCGTCACCGCACACACGACCTGCGAGGAGCGCGTTACGCCTTCGGCTGCTCCGGTTGACGCAGACGGATGTGCAGCTCGCGCAGTTGACGCTCGTCGACCGGGCTCGGCGCCTGCGTGAGCAGATCCTGCGCACGCTGCGTCTTCGGGAACGCGATCACGTCGCGGATCGAATCGGCGCCGGCCATCATCGTGACGATGCGGTCGAGACCGAATGCGATACCGCCGTGCGGCGGCGCGCCGTACTGCAGCGCGTCCAGCAGGAAGCCGAACTTCGCCTGCGCTTCCTCGGCGCCGATCTTCAGCGCGCGGAACACCTTGCTCTGCACTTCCTCGCGATGGATACGCACCGAGCCGCCGCCGATTTCCCAGCCGTTCAGCACCATGTCGTACGCCTTCGCGAGGCAGCGGCCCGGGTCGGTCTCGAGGTACTCGAGGTGCTCGTCCTTCGGGCTCGTGAACGGATGGTGCGCGGCGACGTAGCGCGCGTCTTCGTCGTCGTACTCGAACATCGGGAAGTCCACGACCCACAGCGGCTTCCAGCCGGCCTGGACGAGACCGTTCGCCTTGCCGAATTCCGAATGGCCGATCTTCAGGCGCAGTGCGCCGAGGCTGTCGTTGACGACCTTCGCGCGGTCGGCCGCGAAGAAGATGATGTCGCCGTCTTCGGCGCCGGTGCGCTCGAGGATCGCCGCGATCGATGCGTCGTGCAGGTTCTTGACGATCGGGCTCTGCAGGCCGTCGCGGCCCTTCGCCTTCTCGTTGACCTTGATCCATGCGAGGCCCTTCGCGCCGTAGATGCGCACGAATTCCGTGTAGCCGTCGATGTCGCCGCGCGACAGCTCGCCGCCCTTCGGCACGCGCAGCGCCGCGACCCGGCCGTCCTTCGCGTTGGCCGGCGTGCTGAACACCTTGAAGTCGACGTCCTTCATCGCGTCGGTCAGCTCGGTGAATTCGAGCTGCACGCGCAGGTCCGGCTTGTCCGAACCGAAACGCGCCATCGCTTCCGAGTACGGCATCACCGGGAATTTCGCGTCGAGTTCGACGTCGATCGTCGTCTTGAAGATGTGACGGATCATGTCTTCGAACAGATCGCGGATTTCCTGCTCGCCGAGGAACGACGTCTCGCAGTCGATCTGCGTGAATTCCGGCTGACGGTCGGCGCGGAGGTCCTCGTCGCGGAAGCACTTGGTGATCTGGTAGTAACGGTCGAAGTTCGCGACCATCAGCAATTGCTTGAACAGCTGCGGCGACTGCGGCAGCGCGAAGAACTGGCCCGCGTTCACGCGCGACGGCACGAGATAGTCGCGCGCGCCTTCCGGCGTGCTCTTCGTCAGCATCGGCGTTTCGATGTCGATGAAGCCCTGCTCGTCGAGGTACTTGCGCGCCTCGATCGCGACGCGGTAGCGCAGACGCAGGTTGTGCTGCATCTGCGGGCGGCGCAGGTCGAGCACGCGGTGCGTGAGGCGCGTCGTTTCCGACAGGTTGTCGTCGTCGAGCTGGAACGGCGGCGTGACCGACGCGTTCAGCACGTTCAGTTCGTGGCACAGCACTTCGATCTTCCCGCTCTTCAGGCCGGCGTTGACCGTGCCCTCCGGACGATTGCGCACGAGACCCTTGATCTGCACGCAGAACTCGTTGCGCACGCCTTCGGCGGTCGCGAACATCTCGGCGCGATCCGGATCGCACACCACCTGCACGAGGCCTTCACGATCGCGCAGGTCGATGAAGATCACACCGCCGTGATCGCGGCGGCGCTGCACCCAGCCGCACAGCGACACGGTTTGGCCCAGCAGGTGTTCGGTCACGAGACCGCAGTATTCAGTACGCATCGACATGATGTTTGCTTTCGTTCGGTTTGATCAACGGGCGCCGCAACGCGCGGCCCGGGCGATGATTCTTTACTTACAGCGGCGGCTCGACGGGACGGCGGGCGGGCGCCGGAACCGGCGCCGAAGGCGCCACGACGCCCATCGAGACGATGTACTTGAGCGCGGCATCGACCGACATGTCGAGTTCGATGACTTCGCTCTTCGGCAGCATCAGGAAGAAGCCCGACGTCGGGTTCGGCGTCGTGGGCACGTACACGCTCACGTACTCTTCCGTCAGATGGTTGACCACGTCGCCGCCGGGCGTGCCGGTCAGAAACGCGATCGTATACGAGCCGCGACGCGGGTATTCGATCAGCAGCGCCTTGCGGAACGCATTGCCGCTGCTCGACAGCAGCGTGTCCGATACCTGCTTGACGCTCGTGTAGATCGGCCCGACGACCGGGATGTGACGCACGACCGCGTTCCACCACGTGACGAGCTTCTGGCCGATGAAGTTCTGCGTGGCCAGCCCGACCACGAAGATGAACGCGAGCGTCAGCACCGCGCCGATCCCCGGCAGATGGAAGCCGAGCATCCGCTCGGGCTGCCAGGATTCGGGCAACAGGAGCAGCGTCTGGTCCATCGTGCCGATGATGAGGCCGAGCACCCACAGCGTGATCGCGAGCGGGACGAGAACCAGCAGGCCGGTCAGGAACACCGTTTTCAGGGTCGTCTTTTTCATCATCTGCCGTCAATGAACCGCGCCGGAAGCGCGGGTTGGTCGCGACCCGGCCGGGCCGCGACGGTCAACTGCCGGCGGCGGGCGTCGCGGCCGGAGCCGGCGCGGCGCTCGTCGTCGTGGTGCTGCCCGAGCCGCTCGCCGCAGCCGGCGCAGCCGCGGCGGGTGCGGCTTGCGCCGCGGGTGCTGCCGGCGCCGCGTCGCCCGACGCCGTCGCCGGTGCGCTGGCGCCGCCCGAGCCGCCGCGGAAATCGGTGACATACCACCCCGAGCCCTTCAACTGGAAACCGGCGGCGGTCACCTGTTTGCGAAAAGCATCCTTCCCGCATTCAGGGCATTGCGACAGCGGCGCGTCGCTCATCTTCTGGAGCACGTCCTTCGCGAAACCGCACGCTTCGCATCGATAGGCGTAGATCGGCATGATATTTTTCCCGCAGAAACTGGAAACGGCTTGCAAAACCTTGAATTATAGCCGAAACCCCGGCGCGCTCCGGCAACGGTCGCGGCGCCCGCGCATCAGCGGCGACGCCACGTGAGCCAGCGCTCGTGCCCGTCGAACACGGCCAGCGAATCGGTCACCGGCAAATCCTCGACCAGCTCGAAGTGCGGCGCGAGCAACGCGTCGAGCTCCGCCCGCTCGATCCCGAATGGCGGCCCCTTCGGTTTCGCCACCAGGAAGAAATAGCCGGCCAACAATCCGTCCGCGGGCAGCAGCTCGGCCATCCGCGCCGCATAGCCGGCGCGCAGGCTCGGCGGCAACGCGCACAGGAACGCACGCTCGTACACCCACTGCACGTCGAACGGCGGACGGTACTGAAAGAAATCGGCCTGCTCGACGACGCCCGCATGCGCGCCGAGCTGCGCCTTCGCAGCAGCGACCGCCTGCGCGGCGAAATCGATCGCACGCACCGGCCAGCCGGCCTGCGCGAGCCATCCGGCCTCCTGCGCGCTGCCGCAGCCGGGAATCAGCACCGCGCACGGCTCGAGCCGATGCGCGAACACGCGAAACCCGTCCGGCACGCCGCCGAATTCCCACGGCGTCACGCCGCGTTCGAAGCGCTCGTTCCAGAACGACGCGCTGCCCGGGTCGCGCGTCGCGAAATCGGCGGCCGACGGTGCGGCCGGTTGCTTCGGATCGGACATCGCCGTGCTCCTTTCGATCAAGCGCCGTACGCGAGCGCGAGCAGCACGCGCGCGACGAGCGCGCCGACGCCGACGGCCAGGCCGAAGACCAGCAACGCCTGCAGCAGCCGGTTCGTCCGCTTCTGCTCGACGAGAATCTGACGCATCAACTCCTCGCTCGCGGCGCGCGGCGCGTCGTGGCGGGCGGCCATCGCATGGTGGATCAGACGCGGCAGTTGCGGCAGCGTCTTGCTCCACTGCGGCGCCTCGACCTTGAACCGCTCGTACCAGCCGCGCAGGCCGATCTGCTCGGTCATCCAGCGCTCGAGATACGGCTTCGCGGTCTTCCACAGGTCGAGCTCGGGGTCGAGCGAGCGGCCGAGCCCTTCGACGTTCAGCATCGTCTTCTGCAGCAGGACGAGCTGCGGCTGAATCTCGACGTTGAAGCGGCGCGACGTCGAGAACAGCCGCATCAGCACCTGGCCGAGCGAGATGTCCTTCAGCGCGCGGTCGAAATACGGCTCGCACACCGCGCGGATCGCGCTTTCGAGCTCCTCGACGCGCGTCTCGGGCGGCACCCAGCCCGATTCGAGGTGGAGCGTCGCGACGCGATGGTAGTCGCGCTTGAAGAACGCGAGAAAGTTCTGCGCGAGGTAATTCTTGTCGAAATCGGACAGCGCGCCGACGATCCCGAAATCGAGCGCGATATAGCGGCCGAACGTGTTCGGATCGAGGCTCACCTGAATGTTGCCGGGGTGCATGTCCGCGTGGAAAAAGCCGTCGCGGAACACCTGCGTGAAGAAGATCTCGACGCCTTCGCGCGCGAGCTTCTTGATGTCGACGCCGGCCGAGCGCAGCGTCTCGACCTGGCTGATCGGCACGCCCGTCATGCGCTCCATCACGAGCACCTGCGACGTCGAGAAATCCCAGAACATCTCGGGCACGAGCAGCAGGTCGAGGCCCGCGAAGTTGCGGCGCAGTTGGCTGCCGTTGGCGGCCTCGCGCATCAGGTCGAGTTCGTCGTGCAGGTACTTGTCGAATTCGGCGACGACCTCGCGCGGCTTCAGGCGCCGGCCGTCGGCCCACATGCGCTCGGTCCACGTCGCGATGTCGCGCATCAGCGCGAGGTCGGAATCGATCACCGGCAGCATGTTCGGGCGCAGCACCTTGACGGCGACGGCCTTGCCCGCATGCGCGCCCTGCTTCAGCTTCGCGAAATGCACCTGCGCGATCGATGCGCTCGCGATCGGCTCGCGCTCGAATTCGTCGAACAGCTCGTCGACCGGCGCACCGAGCGACTTCTCGATGATCGCGATCGCGACCGCCGAATCGAACGGCGGCACCTGGTCCTGCAGCTTCGCGAGCTCGTTCGCGAAATCGACCGACAGCAGGTCGCGGCGCGTGGACAGCACCTGGCCGAACTTCACGAAGATCGGGCCGAGGCTTTCGAGCGCGTGGCGCAGCCGCACGGCGGGCGGATCGGAGTAGCGGCGGCCGATCGTCGTGATCCGCAACAGCAGCTTCACGCGCCGGTCGTCGATCCGGGACAGCATCACTTCGTCGAGACCAAAGCGGATGACGGTGTAGACGATCTTGATGAAACGGAAAATGCGCATGCCCTGCGGCCCTCAGTGCGCGCCGCGCGGGCCGGAACCCGTGCGCGCGCCGATTTTTTGTTCGAGTCGCTCGACCCGCTTTTCGACCCGCGCGAGCGCGTCGCGTGCGCGCGCCAGTTCGGCGTCGAAACCGCCGAGCGACGTGCGCCGGACGACTTGCGGGTTCTCGTCGAGCCAGTATTCGGCGACGGAATCGAGCACGTTGCGGCCGGTGCGGCGTGCGCGCGCGCCGGCGTCGCGCACGACCGTCGCGATCCGGTGCGCCGCCGCGTCGCCGACCAGCTTCGCGAGATCTTCTTCCGGTTCCCAGCGCAGGTGCTCGGCCAGCTTCGCGATCTGCGTCGCGAATTCCGCGTCGCCTTCGATCTTCACGTGCTTCATCACGGCCGCCTGGCCGCCCTGCAGGAACGCGGCGACCGTGTCGCCGGCAAGCGCGATCGACACGTCAACCCGTTGCGCATCGTGCGCGTCGACGGCCGACAGATAGCCGTCGGGCTGCACCAGCAGCGTGAGCGTGACGGGAGACACGTCGATCCGGGCAGTCTTGCCCGCATAGGGAATCAGGCGATCGCGCGCCCATGATTCGCGCGCGAGCAGGTGATTGACGGCAGCAGCAAAAGGCTTGGCGGCAAAGGTCATCGGGCTGGGAAAGAAAAAACCCGCGCAGGCCGGGCGCCCACGCGGGTTTCTATTGTAACGTCGGATCGGCGGCAGACCGTGCCTGACCGTACACCCGGGCGGCAAGCGGTCGCAGTGCGGCGGCCGTCGCCCGGGTACCGGCGGCGCGGGCCGCCGGCCACGCTCAGTGCGTGTTGATCTGCTGGATACCCGCGAGCAGCCAGCCCTGACCGCCCGACTTCGACAGGTTCCACACCTCGTCGAACGGCGCGGCCGACGTATTCGCCGATTCGCGGATCAGGCCGTGGAAGCGCACGCTCGCCGACTGCTCGATGCCGCGATCCTCGATCGCGACCAATTCCGCGTCGAGCTGCACGACATCGGTCTGGTTCGCGTCGTTGCCGCGCGAATCGAGGTCGATCTTGATCTCGGCGAACATTTCGGGCGTCGTGAACTCACGGATGTCGGCCAGGTTGCCCTGGTCCCATGCCGCCTGCAGGCGCACGAAATAGACTTTCGCGCTGCGCAGGAACGCTTCGGTGTCGAAGCCGGCCGGCACCTGCAGCGGCGCCGCTGCCGCCGCGGCCGCGCCTGCGGCGGCCGCACCGCCGCCGAACACGCCCTGCGCTTCGTTCGCGTAGCTGCTGCCGCTACCCGCGTAGTTGCTGCCGGTGTTGCCCTGCTGGAACGACGGGCTTTGCGAGTAGCCGCCGGACGACGACGCGGCACCGCCGACCGAATACGCCGGCTCCTGCGGGCGACGGCGGTTCATGAACTTGCGGATCAGCCAGATGCCGACCATCGCGAGCAACACGATCACGATGACGTTCGCCATCATGCTCGCGAATGCGCCGCCGAGGCCGAAGTGCGACAGCAGCGCCGCGATGCCGAGGCCGGCTGCGAGACCGGCGATCGGCCCGAGCCAGCGCGAGCGGTTGGGCTGCGCGGCCGGCGCGGGCGCAGCCGGGTTCGCACGCTGCGCCTGCGACGGCGCGGCCTGCTGCATCGGCTGCTGCGCGGGCGGCGTGGCCTGGCGCTGCGTGACGGTGGAATTCTGGCGGCCGATGCTGCGCCCGCCGCCCATGCGCCGGGCTTCGGCGTCGAGCGATGCGAACGTGCCGGCCGTGAGCAGGCCGACCATCAGCAGCGTGCCGACCCGTCGAGCCCACGGCTTCGACGGCTTGCTACGGTTGAACAGCGAACGCGATTCGGACATCAGCTTCTCCAGATGTAAGGCGAATGTATGGAAAGAACCCCTTAGTACTTGGTTCCAAGGTGTAAAGCTACCACGCCACCTGACAAATTGTAATATTTGACGGCGTCGAGGCCCGCTTGTTCCATCATCGTCTTCAGCGTGTCCTGATCGGGGTGCATCCGGATAGATTCAGCAAGATACCGATAACTTTCAGCATCTTTCGCGAACTTGTCGCCAAGCCACGGTAATACTTTGAAAGAATACAGATCGTACGCTTTTTTCAGCGGATCCCAGACTTTCGAGAATTCCAGCACCATCACGCGGCCGCCGGGCTTCGTCACGCGGCGCATCTCGGCCAGCGCGGCATCCTTGTGCGTCATGTTGCGCAGCCCGAACGCGACGGTGACCACGTCGAAGTAGTTGTCCGGAAAGGGAATTTTCTCGGCGTCGCACAGCAGCGACGGCGTCACGATACCCTTGTCGAGCAGCCGGTCGCGGCCGACGCGCAGCATCGATTCGTTGATGTCGGTATGCCAGACCTCGCCCGTCGGCCCGGCCGCCTTCGCGAACGACTTGGTCAGGTCGCCGGTGCCGGCCGCGATGTCGAGCACCTTGAAGCCGGGGCGCACGTTCGCCTGCGCGATCGTGAACGCCTTCCACGCGCGGTGCATGCCCGCCGACATCAGGTCGTTCATCAGATCGTAGTTGCTCGCGACCGAATGAAACACGCCCGCCACTTTCTTCGCTTTTTCGTTTTCCTCGACGCTTTCGAAGCCGAAGTGGGTTTTGCTCATCGCGTTGATCCTCAGTAAATGGCAAGACGGCGCCGAGCGGGCGCCGTCGATTTCAGTGGCAGTGGCCGTGCGGCGCGCCGGCCGCCTGCATCGGCGCGTCGCGCTCGACGCCCGCCGCCTTCAGTTTGTCGAAATAGTCGCGCCACAGCGCGTCCTGCCGCGTCGCCAGTTCGTACAGCAGGTCCCACGAGTAGATGCCGGTCGAATGGCCGTCGGAGAACGTCGGCTGCAGCGCGTAGTTGCCCACGCCCTCGAGCGCGGTGATCGTCACCTCGCGCTTGCCGGTCTGCAACGTCTCCTGGCCCGGCCCGTGGCCACGCACCTCGGCCGACGGCGAATACACGCGCATCAGCTCGAACGGAATCCGGAAGCTCTCGCCGTTCGGGTACTGCAATTCGAGCACGCGCGATACCGCGTGCACGACGACGCCGGACGGAATCGGCGTCGTGGAAGTCAAACCGCTCATGGCTGCCTCGAATCGGTCATGCGTTGAATTTCCTCGCGCACCGCATTGTGCAGCAGCGAGGCCTGCGCCGCGCGCGAGCGCAGCAGCGCCTCGGACACGCTGCGCTGGCGCGGCGCCCACACGGGCTGCGGGAAATGGGCATCGTTGGAAAAGCGCGGAATCACGTGCCAGTGCACGTGCGGCACCATGTTGCCGAGGCTCGCGAGATTCACCTTGTTCGGCTGCATCACGCGGCGCACGGCCCGCTCGACCGCGTAGACCACGCGCATCAGGTGTGCCCGCTCGGGCTCGCCGAGATCGGAGAACTCGGCCACGTGCGCGCCCCAGATCACCCGGCAGAAACCCGGGTAGTCGTGCTCGCCCGTCGCGAGCACGACGCGCAGCGCCTCGTCCTGCCAGAGCACCTCGCCGCCGTCTTCACGGCAAAACACGCATTCCATCGTCGCTCCCATGTGGACCGGCGCCGGCATGGCCGCGCCGGCGCCCGCTCATTTCCGGCCCGGTCGGGCGGTCGTCATGCCCGCATTAGACCAGCACGCGCTCGATCCCGCCATGGTTCGCCCGTGCGACATAATCGGCCATCCAGTTCTCGCCGAGCACCTGGCGCGCGATTTCGACCACGATGTAGTCGGCTTCGAGGTTCGCGTCCTCGTTGTAGCGCGACAGGCCCTGCAGGCACGACGGGCAGCTCGTCAGGATCTTCACGTCCGGCCCGTTCGCGCCCGCGGCCGCCGGCGCCGGCGCGTCGCCGGCCACCACCGGGATCGCGCGCAGCTTCGCGGCGCCCTTGCGGATCTCTTCTTCCTTGCGGAAGCGAACCTGCGTGGACACGTCCGGCCGCGTGACCGCGAGCGTGCCCGATTCGCCGCAGCAACGGTCGTTCTTCTCGATCTTGTAGCCGTCCTTCTCCGAGCCCATCAGCTCGTTGACGAGCTTCACCGGATCCATCGTCTTGATCGGCGTGTGGCACGGGTCGTGATACATGTAGCGCGTGCCCGTCACCCCGTCGAGCTTCATCCCCTTCTCCAGCAGGAACTCGTGGATGTCGATGATCCGGCAGCCCGGGAAGATCTTGTCGAACTCATACCCGGCAAGCTGGTCGTAGCACGTGCCGCACGACACGACCACCGTCTTGATGTCCAGGTAGTTCAGCGTGTTCGCGACCCGGTGGAACAGCACGCGGTTGTCCGTGACGATCTTCTCGGCCTTGTCGTACTGGCCCGAGCCGCGCTGCGGGTAGCCGCAGCACAGGTAGCCCGGCGGCAGCACGGTCTGCACGCCCGCTTCCCACAGCATCGCCTGCGTCGCCAGCCCCACCTGCGAGAACAGCCGCTCCGAGCCGCAGCCGGGGAAGTAGAACACCGCTTCCGAATCGACGGTCGTCGACTTCGGGTTGCGGATGATCGGCACGATCTTGTTGTCCTCGATGTCCAGCAGCGCGCGCGCCGTCTTCTTCGGCAGGTTGCCCGGCATCTTCTTGTTCACGAAGTGGATCACCTGCTCGACCGCGGGCGGCTTGCCGGTGGTCGCCGGCGGGTGCTGCGTCTGCTTCGTCACGACCTTCTTCAGCATGTCGTTCGCGAAGCGCTGCACCTTGTAGCCGACGCCCATCATCACGCCGCGCGCGAGGTTGATCGTCTGCGGATTGGTCGCGTTCAGGAAGAACATGCCCGCCGCGTTGCCGGCGTTGAACTTCTTCTTGCCCATCTTGCGCAACAGGTTGCGCATGTTCATCGTCACGTCGCCGAAGTCGATCTTCACCGGGCACGGCGTCGCGCACTTGTGGCACACCGTGCAGTGGTCGGCCACGTCGTTGAACTCGTCCCAGTGCTTGATCGACACGCCGCGGCGCGTCTGTTCCTCGTACAGGAACGCCTCGACCAGCAGCGACGTCGCGAGGATCTTGTTGCGCGGGCTGTACAGCAGGTTCGCGCGCGGCACGTGGGTCGCGCACACCGGCTTGCACTTGCCGCAGCGCAGGCAGTCCTTCACCGAATCGGCGATCGCGCCGATGTCGGACTGCTGCATGATCAGCGACTCGTAGCCCATCAGCCCGAAGCTGGGCGTGTACGCGTTGCGCAAATCGGCGCCGTCGAGCAGCTTGCCCTTGTTGAAGCGGCCGTTCGGGTCGACGCGCTGCTTGTACGCGCGGAATTCGGCGATCTCGTCGTCGGTCAGGAACTCGAGCTTCGTGATGCCGATCCCGTGTTCGCCGGAAATCACGCCGTCGAGCGAGCGCGCGAGCGTCATGATGCGTGCGACGGCCGCATGCGCGTCCTGCAGCATCTCGTAGTTGTCGGAGTTGACCGGGATGTTCGTGTGGACGTTGCCGTCGCCCGCGTGCATGTGCAGCGCGACGAACACGCGCCCGCGCAGCACGCGCTTGTGGATCGCCTGCGCTTCGTCGAGGATCGGCTTGAAAGCGCCGCCGTTGAAGATCGCGCGCAGTTCCGCGCGGATCTCCTGCTTCCACGAGATGCGGACCGTGCGGTCCTGCGTGACGTGGAACACGGTCGCGCCGGGCTGTTCGTCCGCGCGATCCGCGAATTTCTCGGCGAGCGCCTCGTAGCCGAGCTGCACCAGGTAGTGCTGCGCCTCGCGCAGCGGCTGGTCGAGCCGGTCGCGCACGAACTCCCAGCGCGCGCGCACGCGCTTGAGCAGCTCGAGCGCCTGCTGCACGCGGTCTTCCAGCAGCTCCGCGCTCGGGATCTCGTTCGCGTCGTCGGTCTTGCCGAGCGGCAGGTTGCCGCCGCGGAAGAACGCCTCGAGCGCGTCGACGAGCTGCAGCTTGTTCTTCAGCGACAGCTCGATGTTGATCCGCTCGATGCCGTCGGTGTACTCACCCATCCGGTTCAGCGGGATGACGACGTCCTCGTTGATCTTGAACGCGTTCGTATGCTTCGCGATCGCGGCCGTGCGGCTGCGATCGAGCCAGAAGCGCTTGCGCGCCTCCGCGCTGACCGCGACGAAGCCTTCGCCGCTCTTGCCGTTCGCCATCCGGATCACTTCGGACGTCGCCTGTGCGACCGCATCGGCATCGTCGCCGACGATGTCGCCGATCAGCACCATCTTCGGGAAGGCATTGCGCTTGCTCTTGGTCGCATAGCCGACCGCGCGCAGGTAGCGCTCGTCGAGGTGCTCGAGGCCCGCGAGGATCGCGCCGCCCTGCTTCGACGTCTCGAACAGGTAGTCCTTGATCTCGACGATGCTCGGGATCGCCTCGCGCGCCTGGCCGAAGAATTCGAGGCAGACGGTGCGCGTGTGCGCGGGCATCTTGTGCAGCACCCAGCGCGCGGACGTGATGAGCCCGTCGCAGCCTTCCTTCTGCACGCCCGGCAGGCCGGCGAGGAACTTGTCGGTCACGTCCTTGCCGAGCCCTTCCTTGCGAAAGCGCCGGCCTTCGATCTCGAGCATCTCGGTCTTGAGCAGCTTCTCGCCCGGCGCATACGCGCCGTCGAACCACTTCAGCTCGAAGCGAGCGACCGCGATGTCGTGGATCTTGCCCTGGTTGTGCTCGTGGCGCGTGACTTCGAGCCAGTTGCCGTCCGGGTCGACCATTCGCCACCACGCCAGGTTGTCGAGCGCGGTGCCCCACAACACGGCCTTCTTGCCGCCCGCGTTCATCGCGACGTTGCCGCCGATGCACGATGCGTCGAGCGAGGTCGGATCGACCGCGAACACGTAGCCGGCCGCCTCCGCCGCCTCGGTCACGCGACGCGTGACGACGCCCGCGCCGGAGAAGATCGTCGGCACCTTGTGCGCGACGCCCGGCAGTTCGGTCAGCTCGACCGCGCCGAGCTGTTCGAGCTTTTCGGTGTTGATCACCGCCGAGAACGGCGTGAGCGGCACCGCGCCGCCCGTGTAGCCGGTGCCGCCGCCGCGCGGGATCACGGTCAGGCCGAGCTCGAAGCACGCCTTGATCAGCGCGGCGATCTCGGCTTCGGTATCGGGGGTCAGCACGACGAACGGGTATTCGACACGCCAGTCGGTCGCGTCGGTCACGTGCGACACGCGCGACAGCCCGTCGAAGCGGATGTTGTCCTTCTGCGTGCAGCGGCCGAGCGCCTTGGTCGCGCGGCGGCGCAGCTCGGCCATCTTGTCGAATTCGTCCGCGAACTCGTCGACCGCGCGCTGCGCGGCCGTCTCCAGCATCTCGACGCGCGATGCGCGCTCGCGGCCGGCGTCGTCGCGGTGCTCGGTGAGATCCGCGCTGCGGCGCTTGCCGATCTCGGTCAGGCGGTGGTTCAGCGCCTCGATCAGCAGCGCGCGGCGCTTCGGGTTGTCGAGCAGGTCGTCCTGCAGGTACGGGTTGCGACGCACGACCCAGATGTCGCCGAGCACTTCATACAGCATCCGTGCCGAGCGGCCCGTGCGGCGCTCGGCGCGCAGCTCGTCGAGCACCGACCACGCCTCCTCGCCGAGCAGGCGGATCACGATCTCGCGATCGGAGAACGACGTGTAGTTGTAGGGAATCTCGCGCAAGCGGGGCGCGGGGTCGGCGGCGACGGCGGCGGCCGCGCCATGCGGATCGAAAACTTGTGGTGCGTTCATGTTCGGACGACTCGGAGGGCCGATACCCCGTGCACGGGCGTCGGCAAGCGCGTGGGCGCAATCTTGGGGAAATCTGTTCTGTTACCAGGCGCGC
Source organism: Burkholderia sp. MSMB1835 (assembly GCF_001526365.1). Taxonomy (NCBI): domain Bacteria; kingdom Pseudomonadati; phylum Pseudomonadota; class Betaproteobacteria; order Burkholderiales; family Burkholderiaceae; genus Burkholderia; species Burkholderia sp. MSMB1835. Next base: position 34,447 of record NZ_LOYP01000050.1, on the reverse strand, counting down.
GGCTGTCCTTCATGGGGCCGGAGCGGGCGACTCGCCCCTCCTGGCCGGCGACAGGGCCTGGCGGCACTCGGAACCATCAGCACGATCGCGCGCGGCGCGCATGCCGTTCGGCCGCGGGGCTGGCTGCGCGCGGCGTCGGCTTCAACGGTGCGATCCGAGGGTGCCTCTGCATCTTCCGAATCCTTGATTCAAAACGGAATTCTAACCCATGATCGGGCCGCCCGTGACACGCCGGACAGGTCGTGGGGCTATCGCCGCGCGCCGCGCCGGGCGGGGCTCGGCGCGGTTTCGTGCGACCATTCGCCGTCCGTCCGGTCGGTAACCATGCGGTTAAACCGATAAAAAAATCGCGCCCGGCGACGCGCCCCCTGCCGGCACGCGCCCCCTGCCGGCACGCGCGCACGGTCGCCCGCAATCGCCCGCCCGGCATGCCGCTTGCGTGCGGGCGGACCCTTGGCGCTATCATTGACCCTTTACCGTCTGCATCCGCACTGCACGCGAGCGCCCATGGCATCCCACGATTACCTGAAGAAAATCCTCACCGCGCGCGTCTACGACGTCGCGATCGAGACGGAACTCGAACCGGCCCACAACCTGTCGGCCCGGCTGCGCAACGCCGTTTACCTGAAGCGCGAGGACAACCAGCCGGTGTTCTCGTTCAAGCTGCGCGGCGCGTACAACAAGATGGCGCACATTCCGGCGGACGCGCTCGCGCGCGGCGTGATTACCGCGTCGGCCGGCAACCACGCGCAGGGCGTCGCGTTCTCGGCGGCGCGGATGGGCGTCAAGGCCGTGATCGTCGTGCCCGTCACGACGCCGCAGGTGAAGGTCGACGCGGTGCGCGCGCACGGCGGGCCGAGCGTCGAGGTGATCCAGGCGGGCGAATCGTACAGCGATGCGTACGCGCACGCGGTCAAGGTCCAGCAGGAGCGCGACCTCACGTTCGTCCACCCGTTCGACGATCCGTACGTGATCGCCGGCCAGGGCACGATCGCGATGGAGATCCTGCGCCAGCACCAGGGCCCGATCCACGCGATCTTCGTGCCGATCGGCGGCGGCGGGCTCGCCTCCGGCGTCGCCGCGTACGTGAAGGCGGTGCGCCCGGAGATCAAGGTGATCGGCGTGCAGGCCGAGGATTCGTGCGCGATGGCGCAGTCGATCGACGCGGGCGAGCGCATCGAGCTGAGCGAAGTGGGCCTGTTCGCGGACGGCACCGCGGTGAAGCTCGTCGGCGAGGAAACCTTCCGGCTGTGCCGCGAGCTCCTCGACGGCGTCGTGACGGTCAACACCGACGCGCTGTGCGCGGCGATCAAGGACGTGTTCCAGGACACGCGCAGCGTGCTCGAGCCGTCCGGCGCGCTCGCGGTCGCGGGCGCGAAGCTGTACGCGGAACGCGAAGGCATCGAGAACCGGACGCTCGTCGCGGTCACGTCCGGCGCGAACATGAACTTCGACCGGATGCGCTTCGTCGCCGAGCGCGCGGAGGTGGGCGAGGCACGCGAAGCCGTGTTCGCGGTCACGATCCCCGAGGAACGCGGCAGCTTCAAGCGCTTCTGCTCGCTGGTCGGCGATCGCAACGTCACCGAGTTCAACTACCGGATCGCCGATGCGCAATCCGCGCACATCTTCGTCGGCGTGCAGATCCGCCGTCGCGACGAATCGGCGGAGATCGCCGCGAACTTCGAAGCGCACGGCTTCAAGAGCGTCGACCTGACGCACGACGAGCTGTCGAAGGAACACATCCGCTACATGGTCGGCGGCCGCTCGCCGCTCGCGCTCGACGAGCGCCTGTTCCGCTTCGAATTCCCGGAACGGCCGGGCGCGCTGATGAAGTTCCTGTCGTCGATGGCGCCGGACTGGAACATCAGCCTGTTCCACTACCGCAACCAGGGCGCGGACTACAGCTCGATTCTCGTCGGGCTGCAGGTGCCGCAGGCCGATCGCGCCGAGTTCGAACGCTTCCTCGCGGCGCTCGGCTATCCGTATGTCGAAGAGAGCGCCAACCCGGCGTACCGCCTCTTCCTGTCGTAAAGGCGTCACACGATGAATCCCGAACATTCCCCGCTCGGCAAGGCCACCGTCTACGCGACGCAGTACGACGCGTCGCTGCTGTTCCCGATCCCGCGCGCCGGCGCGCGCGAGCAGCTCGGCATCACGTCGGCGCTGCCGTTCTTCGGCACCGACATCTGGAACGCGTACGAACTGTCGTGGCTCAACGCGCGCGGCAAGCCGCAGGTCGCGATCGCGACGTTCTACGTGCCGGCCGAATCGCCGAACATCGTCGAATCGAAGTCGTTCAAGCTGTATCTCGGTTCGTTCGCGCAGTCGAAGTTCGACTCGGTCGACGCGGTGCGCGACGTGCTGAAGCGCGACGTGTCGGCCGCGTGCGGCGCGAGCGTCTCGGTGCAACTGGTGTCGGCGCACGATTTCCGCAAGCTGGAAATGGACGAGCTCGACGGGCTGTCGCTCGACCGGCTCGATCTCGACGCCGACGTGTACGAGCCGGACCCGTCGCTGCTGTCGGCCGCCGAGGACGAAGCGCCGGTCGAGGAGACGCTCGTGTCCGACCTGCTGCGCTCGAACTGCCCGGTCACGGGCCAGCCCGACTGGGGCAGCGTGCAGATCCACTACGTCGGGCCGCAGATCGACCACGCGGGGCTGCTGCGCTACATCATCTCGTTCCGCAATCACACGGGCTTTCACGAGCAATGCGTCGAGCGGATCTTCCTCGACATCCTGCATGCGTGCAAACCGGTGAAGCTCGCGGTGTATGCGCGCTATACGCGCCGCGGCGGGCTCGACATCAATCCGTTCCGCACCAATTACAACCAGCCGATGCCGGATAACGCGCGGACCGCGCGGCAGTGAAGCCCGCCGGGATCGTTCGCCCGCCCCTTCCGGGCGGCGGACGGCCCGGGTTCATCGTTGCGCCGGGCGCTCCGGGAGGATTTCCACCAAGCGCAGCAGGTAGCCGTCGGGGTCTTGCACCAGCATCTCGATCTGGCCGTGCTCGATGTCGTCCTGCCGATACCAGGATGTTCGCGGTTCGACGAACAGCGCCACGCCCGCGGCGACGATCCGGTCATGGATCGGGCCGATCGAATCGACCTCGATCTGCAGGTTGATCCCTCGCCCGAACGGCGGCTCCATCGGGCCTGTCAGCCAGCTTTCCGGGCGCTGCTGCTCGAGCATCAGCTGAGCCCCGCCGAGCTCGAGGTACGCGAATCCATCTTCCGGACGCTCGAAGCGGATCCCGAACCCCAGCACGTCACGGTAGAAGCGCACGCTTGCGGCAAGGTCCGAGCAAATCAGCTCCGGCACCAGCGCAGCCCATTCCATACCTGTCCTTTCGGTCGTCCATGCCGCACGTTACGCGAACGAGCTGCATGCGTTGCAACGGTTGCAGCCGCGCGACGGCCCGGAGTCCGTCGGACCGCGCCCGGAAATGACGAAACGGGCTCGATGCCACTCGCACCGAGCCCGTTGCGTATCGATTCGCCGCGGCGGGATTATTTCGCCGGCGCCTTGTAAGCGATGCAATCGACCTCGACCTTGCAGTCGATGACCATGCTCGACTGCACGCACGCGCGTGCCGGCGGGTTCTCGCCGAAATACGAGATGAACACCTTGTTGAACGACGCGAAATCGCGCGCGTCGTCGAGCCACACGCCGCAGCGCACGACGTGCTCGAGGCCGTAGCCGGCTTCCTTCAGGATCGCGATCACGTTCTCGATAGCCTGCTTCGACTGCGTGACGATTCCGCCTTCGACGACCTCGCCGTTCACCATCGGCGTCTGGCCCGACACGTACAGCCAGCCGTCCGCCTCGACCGCCCGCGCGAACGGCATCACCTGGCCGCCGGTCCCCTTCGCTTCGCCTACGCCATATCGCTTCATCGTTTCACTCCTCGTGTGTCGACCCGAGTTGGCGCTGCGGCGCTGACTCCGGTCCCATGCAACGCTCGGTTGCGGATACGCGCGCCGGCTGCTGCGGCGCGCATGGAAGATCGGGATGCGTGCGTTCAGAACGCCGCATCGGCACTGGCCGGCACGCGCTCGCCGCGCGCGACGAAACCGCCGGCGCGCTCGCCGGTCGGCTGGCCGTTTTCATAAGTCAGCACGCCGTTCACCCACACGGCGTCGATCCCGTGCGCGGGCTGCTGCGGCTTGTCGAACGTCGCGGCGTCGATCACGCGCGCCGGATCGAACAGCACGAGATCGGCGTGGTAGCCGACGTGCACCTCGCCGCGGCGCGCGAGCCCGAAGCGGCGCGCGGACAGCGACGTCATCTTGCGGATCGCCTCCTCGAGCGGCAGCAGGTTCGTGTCGCGCACGTAGTGGCCGAGCACGCGCGGGAACGCGCCCCACAACCGCGGATGCGGCAGCGGATCGTTCGGCAGCCCGTCGGAGCCGACCATCGTCGCCGGATGCGACAGGATGCGGCGCACGTCGTCCTCGGACATGTTGTGGTACACGGCGCCCGCCGGGCGAATGCGCTGCGCGGCCTCCTGCTCGGTCACGCCCCAGTCGGCGGCGATCGCCTTCAGCAGCTTGCCCGCGACTTCCGGGTGCGGCTCCGACCACGTGATCGTGATGTCGATGTCGCCCGTCACCTGTTTCAGGTCGAGCGTCGACGAACTGCGGCTGTACGGATAGCAGTCGCAGCCGACCGGCTGATAACGGCGCGCGCCTTCGAGCGACGCGAGCACCTCGGTGCTGCGCCCCCAGTTCGACGGACCCGCGCATTTCAGGTGCGAGATCACGACCGGCACCTGCGCGTGGCGGCCGACGCGATAGGCCTCGTCCATCGCATCGAGGATCGCGTCGAATTCGGTGCGCATGTGCGTCGTGTACAGCGCGCCGGCTTTGGCGAGCGGCTCGGCGAGCGCCATCACTTCCTCGGTCGGCGCGGCGAACGCGGAACCGTATGCGAGACCCGACGACAGGCCGAGCGCGCCGTTCGCGAGCGCCTCCTCGAGCTGCGCGCGCATGCCGGCGATCTCGCCATCGGTCGCCGCACGGTCGAGGCGGTCCATCTGGTTGTTGCGCAGCGCCGTATGGCCGACGAGCGCCGCGACGTTGACGGCCGGGCGCGCATCGTTCACGGCCGCGACGTAAGCGGCGAAGCTCGGGTACCGGAACGCGCCGCGCTCGCCGAGCAGGTTCATCGGGTCGGGCGGATCGCCCGCGAGCGTCACCGGCGACGCGCTGATCCCGCAGTTGCCGACGATCACGGTCGTCACGCCCTGCGAGATCTTCGGGATCATCTCCGGCGCACGGATCACGTGCGTGTCGTCGTGCGTGTGCACGTCGACGAAACCCGGCGCCAGCGCACGGCCGTTCGCGTCGACGACGGTCTCGGCGAGCCAGTTCGACAGGTTGCCGATCGCCGCGATCAGGCCGTTGCGGATCGCGACGTCGCGCGTGACGGGCGGCGCGCCGGTGCCGTCGTACAGTTGCGCGCCGACGATCAGCGTATCGGCCGCTTCGGGATGCGAATGCATGGTCAGTCTCCTACCGGTTGACGGTCTCCGCCGCCGCGGTGCGCATCGAGCGCGTGCTTGATGCGGCGCAGCGATTCCCGGCCCGCATCGCCGAGCCGCAATGCGACGCCGGTGACGAGCACGTCGATCGCCATCATCATCGCGTAGCGCGATGTCGAAGGCTTGTAAATGAAATCGGTTTCGAAGGCGACGACGGGAATCAGATGATCGGCGAGCTTCGCGAGCGGCGACGCCGGCGCGGTGATCGCGATCAGCTTCGCGCCGTAGCGCTTCGCGAGCCGGCAGCTCTCGAGCAGCTCGGGCACGCGCCCGCTCACCGACAACGCGACGACGACGGTGTCGCTCGCCAGCGTCGCGGCCACCATCCGCTGGAGCAGGCTGTCCTGGTAGCTCGCGACCGGCCGGCCGAACCGCACGAGCCGGAAGCGCAGTTCGTCGGCAAGGGCGGTCGAGCCGCCGCCCTGCCCGTACACGTAGGTCATTTTCGCGCCGGCGAGCAAGTCGGCCGCCGCGTCGAACGACGTGTTGCGCAGCAGCTGGTGGTTGTGCGCGAGCGCCACGCGAATCTCGTCGTAGACCATCGACGCGGGGCTCGTGTCGTCGGCCGGCGCGTCGTCGGACGGCACCAGAAAGCGCTGGCCGACGGCCGCCGCCTGCGCGACGAGCACCTTCAGCTCGCGCACGTCGCGGCAACCGACGGCCTTCGCGAAACGCGTGACCGTCGCGACGCTGACCTCCGCGTCGCGCGCGAGCGCGCCGATGCTCGCATGCGCGGCGCGCGCCAGATCGGCGAGGATGAACGCGGCGACCTTGCGCTCGGCTTCGCGCAGCTCGGGCGCGCATTCGGCGATCCGCGCGACGATGTCGAGGACCGGCGGGGCGGCCTGAGCCGAATGGGGCTCGGCCGCGGGCGAAGCGGACGGGGAAGCAGGCGTATTCATCGGCGGAAAAGGGGGCGAAGCGGGTGCGAAGCTGGATGTTATTAAATAACATCACCGCGCCGATGCTACTTTCTGTACCATCTGCATGTCAACTTCAGTGCAATGCATAGTGATGATGGAGCGGGATGACATGAAAGTTACAAACTATCAGGAAGCGACGATCGATCCGTTCGGCAAGGGCCTGGGCAATCTGCCGAGCGCGAGCGTGCCGCTCGGCGACGCGGGCCGGCTCGAATGGAACCTGCTCGCGGAAGACGTCAGCCTGCCGGCCGCCGTGCTTTACGCGGATCGCGTCGAGCACAACCTGAACTGGATGCAGGCGTTCGTGCAGAAATACGGCGTCAAGTTCGCGCCGCACGGCAAGACGACGATGGCGCCGCAACTGTTCCGCCGCCAGCTCGACGCCGGCGCGTGGGGCATCACGCTCGCGACCGCGCACCAGACGCAGGCCGCGTATCACGGCGGCGTGCGGCGCGTGCTGCTCGCGAATCAGCTGGTCGGCCGCCAGAACATGACGATCGTCGCGGGGCTACTGTCCGATCCCGATTTCGAATTCTTCTGTCTCGTCGATTCCGCGGACAGCGTCGATCAGCTCGGCCGCTTCTTCGGCGACGCGAAGAAATCGCTGAACGTGCTGATCGAGCTCGGCGTGCCGGGCGGCCGCGCGGGCGTGCGCGACGCCGCGCAACGCGAGGCCGTGCTGGCCGCGATCGCGCGCTATCCGGACACGCTGAAGCTGGCCGGCATCGAGCTCTATGAAGGCGTGCTGAAAGAGGAAGGCGAGATTCGCGCATTCCTGCAGCAGGCGGTCGCGCTCACGCGCGAGCTGGCCGAAGCCGGCCGCTTCGCGCGCACGCCGGCGATCCTGTCCGGCGCCGGTTCGGCGTGGTACGACGTGGTCGCGGAAGAATTCAAGAAGGCGTCCGACGCGGGCTTCGCGGAAGTCGTGCTGCGTCCGGGCTGCTACCTGACGCACGATGTCGGCATCTACAAGAAGGCGCAGACCGACGTGTTCGCGCGCAACCCGATCGCCCGCTCGATGGGCGAAGGGCTGCTGCCGGCGTTGCAGCTGTGGGCGTACGTGCAGTCGGTGCCGGAGCAGGATCGCGCGATCGTCGCGCTCGGCAAGCGCGATGCGGCGTTCGACGCGGGCCTGCCCGAGCCGGCGCGCCACTTCCGTCCGGGCCGCGACACCGCGCCGCGCGACGTCGCCGCCGCCGAAGGCTGGGCCGTGACCGGGATGATGGACCAGCACGCGTACCTGCAGATCCCGCCGGGCGCGGACGTGAAGGTCGGCGACATGGTCGCGTTCGACATCTCGCATCCGTGCCTGACGTTCGACAAGTGGCGTCAGGTGCTCGTGCTCGATCCGCAATTCCGCGTGACGGAAGTCGTCGAAACCTTCTTCTGACGCACGCCGCGCGCGGCGGCGCCCCGCCGCTCGCGCGGGGCGGCCGTCACGCGCGCTTCAATCTGCCGGAGTACACTGCGCTTTCGTCCTCGGGCCCCGTCGTCGTCGCCGTGCACGGCGCGACCGGGCCTTCAACGCTGCTTCACTGGAGAAAGCCATGGCCGCGAAGAAGATCCTGTTCCTGACCGGCGATTTCGCCGAAGACTACGAAACGATGGTGCCGTTCCAGGCGCTGCAGGCCGTCGGCCACCACGTCGACGCAGTCTGTCCGGGCAAGCGCGCGGGCGACAAGATCAAGACCGCGATCCACGATTTCGAAGGCGACCAGACCTACACCGAGAAACCCGGCCACCAGTTCACGCTGAATGCGGCGTTCGACGACGTCGATGCGGCGCGCTACGACGCGCTCGCGATCGCGGGCGGCCGTGCGCCGGAGTACCTGCGACTCGATCCGAAGGTGATCTCGCTCGTGCGCGAGTTCGCCGAAGCCGGCAAGCCGATCGCGGCGATCTGTCACGCGGCGCAACTGCTCGCGGCCGCCGACGTGATCCGCGGCAAGCGCATTTCGGCGTACCCGGCCTGCGCGCCGGAGGTGAAGCTCGCGGGCGGCGAATACGCGGACATCCCGGTCGACGCGGCCGTGACCGACGCGCCATTCGTCACCGCGCCCGCGTGGCCCGCGCATCCGGCGTGGCTTGCGCAGTTCCTCGCGCTGCTCGGCACGCGCATCGAGCTGTAAGCCCGCACTCGATCAGGATGCAATGAAGCGGCGGCCGGCGGCGCCGACGTGCCGCCCGGCGCCGCACGTCAACGCACGACCGGCGTCGACCCGACGTCCGCGATCCGCGATTCCAGCATCGCGAGCGCACCCGACAGCGCATTCAGCACGTCGTCCGGCAGTTGCGCCATCGTCTGTTCGAGAAACGCCTTGCGGCGCGGCAGGCACGCATCGAACGCCGCGCGGCCTGCGTCCGTCAGCGTGACGTTGGTCACGCGGTTGTCGCGCGCGTCCGATTCGCGCTCGATCCAGCCGAGCGCGTCGAGCGACTTCAACTGGCGCGTGAGCGCGCCCGGATCGATGCGCAGCACTTCGACGAGCTTCTTCTGCGACGAATGCCCGCCCATCGTGTGCAGCGCGACCATGATGCGCCAGCGCGGCATCGGCTGCCCGACGTGCGCTTCGAACGCGGTCATGAACGCGCGATACGTGCGTCCGAATTGCTGCAATATCGCGACGCGGTCCTGTTCTTCCATGCGCTGATTTCGTTCCGGTGAATCGTTGAGTCGTCGAATCGACCGATCGGTCAATCGGCCGCGACGTGCGGTTCGAGCTTGCGCCGCAGCGCGATCGGCGGCACGCGGCGGCACTGCCATACCGACACCACGGCGACGAGCGCCGCCATCGCGACACCCAGATGAATCGCGCCGACCAGCGATTCGCGGGCCGCTTCCAGCAGCAGCGCGCCATTATGCCCGGCACGCGTCAACTCCGCGACGAGACCGCCCTGCGCCGCGCGATCGATCAGGATCTGCGGATCGGCGAGCCGCGCGTGCCACTGCATCGCGTGGTCGGCCGACAGCGCGCTGCGCACGCCGCCCGAATACATCTGGTTGACGAGCGTGCCCGTGAGCGCGGTGCCGAGCATCCCGCCGACCATCCGCAGCGACTGCAGCAGCGCCGTCGCGATGCCGAGGTGCTCGCGGCCGGCCGTCTGCTGCGCGAACACGGTCAGGTTCGGCAGCACGAAGCCGAGCCCGATGCCGCCCGCGACCATCAGCGCCATCAGCATCCAGGCCGGCGTCGTGTGGGTCGCCACGACGATGCCCGCGCACGCGACCGCGAACAGCACGAAGCCGACGTGCAGCATCGCGTTCGGATGGCGGATGCGCGTGACGACGCGGCCGTTCATGATGCTGCCGATCGTGATGAACACGACGAGCGGCGTGATCACGAGCCCGGCCTCCTTCGGCGACATCCCGAAGCCGCCCTGGAACAGCAGCGGCGCGTAGAACAGCAGCGAGAACATCGAGAAACCGGCGAGGATCGCCAGCACGAACAGCGCCGACAGCGCGCGATTGCCGAACATGTCGAACGGCAGGATCGGCTGCGCGCAGCGCTTCTCCCAGTGCCACAGGCCGACGCCGGCCGCGACCGCGACGACGAGCAGCAGCGACGCCCAGCTCGCGACGCCGTACTTCGGCAGCCATTCGACGAACAGTTGCAGCGCGCCGAGCGACAGCGCGATCAGCAGCGCGCCCGGCCAGTCGAGCCGCATCTTGCGATCGTGCTCGACGTGGCGCAGGTGCGGCAGGTAGCGCCACACGAAGATCAGCGACAGGATGCCGATCGGCAGGTTCACGTAAAACACCGAGCGCCAGCCGAACGACTGGGTCAGAAACCCGCCGAGCGACGGGCCGACCGCGTTCGCGATGCCGAACGCGGAGCTCATCAGCACCTGCCAGCGCAGCCGCACGACGGAATCGGGGAACAGGTCGGGAATGCACGCGAACGCGGTGCCGACCAGCATCCCGCCGCCGATCCCTTGCAGCCCGCGCGCGAGCACGAGGTACAGCATGTCGGTGGCCATCCCGCACAGCACCGACGCGCCGGTGAACACGACGATCGACGCGATCACGAACGGCTTGCGCCCGTAATAGTCGCCGAGCCGGCCGAAGATCGGCACCGTGATCACGGAACTGAGCAGGTACGAGGTCGCGACCCACGCGTACAGGTCGAAGCCGCGCAGTTCGGCGACGATGGTCGGCAGCGCGGTGCCGACGACCGTCTGGTCCAGCGCGACCAGCATGGTGACGAACGAGATCCCGATCATCGCCAGCAGCGATTCGCGGAACGGCAGGACTTGCCCGCTCGAATGGTGGGCGGCAGTATGGACGGCCATTTTTTGTCGATGCAACGTTTGCCGGGTCAAAGAATCTCAAAATTCTAGCATGCGGGAGTAATCTAGGCCGGCGATGGTTCAGGGCCTCGTTCACGCAAAGGAGCAAGATGGAACCGATTTCAATCACCCCCGCCACGACGCTGTCGCCGGAGGATCGGGACGCGCTGCGGCGCGCGAAGCAGGTGCTGGAAAGCCCGTCGCTGACGATGAAGCTGACGGGTGTGCTCGGCGCGCCGGTCGAGAAAATGATCGCGCGGCTGCCGGATTTCGCGACCGGCAAGATCAACGACGCGACGCAGCTTGCGCTGCGCAAGTGCCTGAACATCGCGCTGCGCACGCTCGGCAAGCCGCCGTCGCCGGACGCCGAACCCGAGAAGCCGAGCAACCTGCTGCACAAGCTCGCGGTCGCGACGACCGGCGCGGCGGGCGGCGCGTTCGGCTTTCTCGCGCTGCCGGTCGAGCTGCCGGTGACGACCACGCTGATCTTCCGCTCGGTGTGCGACATCGCGCGCAGCGAGGGCGAGAACCTGACGTCGGTCGATACGCAGTTGCAATGCCTGGCCGTGCTCGGCATGGGCGGCAACCCGGACAAGCAGGAGGAGGACGCCGATCTCGGCTATTTCGTGCTGCGCGGCGCGCTCGCGCAGGCGATCTCGAAGGCGTCGTCGGACATCACCGCGAAAGGCATCGCCGCGCACAGCTCGGCGGCCGTGTTCAAGCTCGTGCAGACGGTGGCGTCGCGCTTCTCGGTGCAGGTGACCGAACAGATGGCCGCGAAGTCGATCCCGGCGATCGGCGCCGTGCTCGGCGCGACCGTCAACACGCTGTTCATCGACCACTTCCAGCAGATGGCGCACGGCCACTTCACCGTGCGCCGGCTCGAACGCAAGTACGGCTCGGTGGCCATCAAGGCCGCCTATCAGGCGATCGACGCCTCGCCGACGCGCTGAACCGCGCGCTCGACCGCGACGCGGCGCAGAAATGCGGCCGCGCGATCGAGCGCGTCGCGCGCTTCCGGCACCATCGGCGCGTACAGTTGCCACACGTGCGGCATGTCCGGCCACACCTCGATCTCCACCGCCACGCCGGCCGCCTTCGCCTTCTCGGCGACGCGGCGCGAATCGTCGAGCAGCACCTCGGTGCTGCCGACCTGGATGTACAGCGGCGGCAGGCCCGCCAAATCCGCATAGAGCGGCGATGCGTACGGATGGGTCGCCGGCTCGTCGCCGAGATACAGCTTCGCGGCCTTCGGCAGCGCCGCGGCCGCGAACATCGGATCGCGGCCGTCGTTGCCGCGCATCGTGTCGCCGGTACCGGCCAGGTCGGTCCACGGCGAGAACAGGATCGCGCCGGCGGGCAGCGGCTCGCCGCGATCGCGCAACGCGACGAGCGTCGCGAGCGCGAGGCCGCCGCCCGCCGAATCGCCGCCGAACACGATCGACTCGGGCGGCGTACCGAGCGCCAGCAGTTGCCGGTACGCGGCGAGCGCATCGTCGAGCGCGGCCGGGAAGCGGTTCTCGGGCGCGAGCCGGTAATCGAGCGAGAACGAACGCACGCCCGCGCGCTTCGTCAGGCCGAACACCAGCGGCCGGTGAGTTTTCGTCGAACAGAAGTAGTAACCGCCGCCGTGGAAATACAGCAGCGTGCGGCCAGGCCCGCGCGCCGCGCCCGCGTCGGTGCGTTCGAGCCATTCGCCGCGCAGCGGCGCGTCGCCGGCGCCGTAGCACGGGCGCAGCCGGTAGCCCGACGGCGCGCGGCGCGGCACGATCATCCGCAGGTCGGTAAAGCGCCGGGCACGCGCGGGGTCGAGCACCTCGCGCGTGGTTTCCGGACGAAACTGCCAGCGCAGCAGCCAGCAGGCGAACTTGCTTTGCCAACTCATCGGGCGCACTCCGTCATCGCAATGTGACGATGGTACGTGCGAACGTTCCCGCATCGCTCGACAAGTGCCTCTATATCAAACGTCGGCGCTCAGTTCGCCGGCATCACCTGGCCGCGGATCTCGCCGGACGGGTGTTCCTTCGTGTGAATATTGAAGTACCACTTGCCGCCCATCAGGTCGGTGACCTGCGCGTCGGTGAGTTCCTTCGACCCCTTGATCGGGCTCGTCAGCTCGTCCTTCGGAACCGGCACCTGCACGCCGGCGTTCTGGCCGACCGGCGCGGGCCCGTGAAAATGCGCGGCGGTGGCCGGCCCCGTGAGGTGCTCGTAAGTGACCGTCCACTGCAGCATGTGCGTAGCCGTGTCGTAGGTGGCGGCGACGGCGCCCGAACCCTTGGTCGCCGTCGGCGGAACTTCGCTCGACGGCTGCAGACTGGCGGACAGGCGCACCGTTTCGGCGGCGGCGCTGCCGGCGGCCAGCACGCCCGCGCACAACGCGACCTGGAGCAAACGCAGCTTGAGCATGGATTCTCCTTGTACGACGTGGTACGCCGCCCGGGCGGCGGCGCGTCACTGGATGGTAGTCGATTGCGGTCGATCCGGGCAGCCTGCCGAAACCTGGAAGACACCTTTGCAGCATGCCCGCTGAATCCGTGCGCGGCCTTTCGCTACACTTCGTTTCACAGTTGCTTGTTTCCTTCGTCCGAAGGAGTCTGCGAGTATTCACGCGGCCGCCCGGCCGCGTTTTTTTTTGCGCGTGTCCGGCGTCAAGCGGCATGCCGCGCACGAATGCGCCTCCTCCATCATGCTCCCTTCCCGCAATACCAAGCAGAACGAATCGTTTTTCGTCCCACGCGCGTCGCGATCGGCGCGCGTGCGGACGGTTGCCGAAACCGGATCGCGTACCCTGCAGGTTGTCACGATACGTGGAATACGTTATTGCGCGAACCCGGGTCGACACGTGTTTTCCCGCGCAGGAAAATGCCGCATGTTGTCGTGACTGGAAGTGAACCGTGCCGGCCCGTCTCCCGATGCCCTGCCCGCCCCGCCCCGTCCGTGTCCGCCCGCTGCTGGCCGGTCTCTGCTCCGTCGCCGCCTTCTACGGCGCGCCCGTCGACGCGCAGGAATTCTCGCTGTTCGCCGGCCAACTGTGGGGCGGCGGCCAACGCACGTATTCGTGGGCGTTCGATTACCAGGAAGGCTTGAGTCCGCACACCGCGCTCGGCTTCACGTGGTACAACGAAGGGCACATTCCGAATCACCACCGCGATGGCCAGGCGGTGCAGTTCTGGGGCCGCATGCCGCTCGAGAACCGCCGCCTCGTGCTGTCGGCCGGCGCGGGCCCGTATCGCTACTTCGACACGGTGCCGGCCGCCGAAGGCCGCGGTTACTCGAATACCCATGGCTGGGGCGTGCTGATGAGCGTGCGGGCCGCGTACTACACGTCGCACCGCTGGATCGCGCAGCTTCAGGTCAACCGCGCACAGGTGTTCAGCGGGCCCGACACGACGTCGGTGATGTTCGGCGTCGGCTATCAACTCGATGCGCCCGACACGCCGGGCCCGCGCGACACCGCGCTGCCGCGCACGCGCAAGGTCACGAACAACGAAGTCACCGCGATGCTCGGCGAAACGATTCTCAACAGCCGCTCGTCGCCGTCGACGCTCGGCGGCAGCGTCGAATACCGGCGCGGGCTCACGCGTTCGATCGACTGGACCGCGACGTGGATGTACGAAGGCGCGAAGCAGGCGGTCCGCCGCAACGGGATCGCGTCCGAGCTGTGGCTCACGCGCGCGTTCCTGAACGACAAGGTCACGCTGTCGGCCGGCGCCGGCGCGTATTTCACCGTCAACCAGCGCAACCGCGCAGGCCAGCCGGGCCCGGGCGACGGCCGGCTCTCCGGCATCGTGTCGATCTCGGCGAGTTACCGGATCTCGCAGCGCTGGCTCACCCGCATCACGTGGAACCGCGTGGTCACGCGCTACGATCGCGACACCGACGTGATCCAGGCCGGCCTCGGCTACCGATTCTAGCCGGGCGCACGCGTCGGGCGCGCCGCCCGCATCACGCGCGATAGCCCGGATCGATCCGGTCGACGATACGCTGCAGCGCGTCGAATGCATCCTGTCCCGCGCCATGCTTCGGATCGAAATTCAGCGAATCGCGCACGCACCCTTCGAGCACGGACGGCGCAATCGGCAGCGCCTCGCCGATCGCATGCGTCGCGATCTGCACCTCGCACGCGCGATTGAGCAGCCACATCAGCGAGAACGTCTGCGCGAGCGTTGCGCCGATCGTCACGGGCCCGTGGTTGCGCAGCAGCAGCACGGGCCGCCGGCCCGCGCTCTCGACGATGCGCCGGCCTTCCTCGAGATGCACGGTGATGCCTTCGAAGTCGTGATACGCGATCTTCCCGTACAGCTGCGCCGAATAGAAATTCGAGAACGACAGGCCGTCGCGCGAACAGCACACGGCCATCGTCGGCGTCGTATGCACGTGCATCACGCAGTGCGCATCGGGCAGCGCCGCATGGATCGCGCTGTGGAACGTGAAGCCGGCCGGATTGATCGGCCAGTCGGCATGGCCGATCACGTTGCCGTCGATGTCGATCTTCACGAGGTTCGACGCGCACACCTCGCGGTAGTGCAGCCCGAACGGGTTGATCAGGAAATGGCCGTCCTCGCCCGGCACGCGCAGCGAGATATGGTTGTAGATCAGCTCGGTCCAGCCGAGGGTGTCGAAGATGCGGTAGGCGGCCGCGAGCTGCACACGCGCCTGCCATTCGGCTTCGGAGCAGCGTGCGGGACGCGTGAACGGCTGGTTCGGTACACGTTGCATGGGGAACTCCGGTTGCGGGGGGCGCGCAGCCCCGGGCGAGTGGCGGTGCGCATCGTCCATCGTCTGCCGGCGCCGCGCGCCGTGCGTGTCGCGCACGTGCGGCGGTACGTCGTTCGGCGCCGTTCCGGCCCGCATTGTTCGACGGGGTCCGCGGCGCCTTTCACGATCGACATATCGTTGCGCACACAACCATATCACCTTTCCCCGCGCACCGGTATCGCGGGTTTTGCCGGAGCCGTTCCCGCCCTTACAACTGGTCGTCGACCGGCAGCAGCGTGAAGATGCCCGTCATCACGTTGCGCAGCAGCCCGGCATGCGGGTCGACGTGATAGGTGGTGAGCTGACCGCCTTCGGTGCCCGTCCATTCGAGCGCCGGCGGGCTGCCGTCGGTCCGCGTCGCGAGCGTGACGCGATAGCTTTCGTCCGGCTGCGTCACGCGCGCGAAGATCGCCGCGGCCTGCTGCGCGAGCACCGGGCTGTGGATCACGAGCGCGAGTTCGGTGTTCAGGTGCGCGGAACGCGGGTCGAGGTTCAGCGAGCCGATCACGAGAATCTGCCGGTCGATCACGTACGCCTTCGCATGCAGGCTCGCGCGCGAGCGCGAGCCGAACAGCCGCGCGGGCTGCTGGTCCGGCTGCGACTTGAATTCGTACAGCTCGACGCCGCGCTGCAGCAACGGCACGCGATACGGCGCATAGCCGGCCTGCACCGCGACCGCGTCGGTCGCCGCGAGCGAATTCGTCACGATCGCGACGCGCACGCCGCGCGCGGTCGTGTCGCCGAGGATTTTCACGCCGGCGTCGTGCGGCACGAAGTACGGCGAAAACGCGAGGAATTCCTTCTGCGCGCCGCGCGTCAGCTCGGCCAGCCGCTGCATCGGCGGGCTCACGTACGCGCCGGTCGGCAGCGCGACCTTGGTCGGCGCATCGACCTTGAATTCGGCCGGCGCCCATACGAGCTCGAGCTCGTCGCGCGCGATCTGCCGGGCAAGCGGCGTTGCGTTCAGCGGCTTCGCGTTGTACGGATCGGCATTCTTGCGCCAGTGGTCGCGCAACTCGTCGCGCATCGCGTCGAGATCCTTCGGATCGAACGTCTGATGATTGAGCGCACGCAACGGATAGCTGCTCGCGCTCGCCCAGTAGTCGTCGAAGCTCTTCGAGATGTCGTGCGTCACGGGGCCGGCCGCCAGCACGTCGAGATCGCGGAACTGCAGCGTCGGGCTCGCGCTGAAGTATTCGTCGCCGAGATTGCGGCCGCCGACGATCGCGAGCTGGTTGTCGGCGATCATCGCCTTGTTGTGCATCCGTCGCGTGAAGCTGTCGATCCGCGTGAAGAAGTTGGCCGTGCGCTCCATCACGCCGCGCTGCGATGCGCCGAACGGGTTGAACACGCGGATCTCGATGTTCGGGTGCGTGTTCAGCGCGGCCATCACGCGGTCGATATCCTTGAAGTTCAGGTCGTCGACCAGCATCCGCACGCGCACGCCGCGATCGGCCGCGTACAGCGCCGCGGCGAGCAGCAGCTTGCCGGTCGTGTCCTCGGTCGCGATGTAGTACTGCATGTCGAGCGTCTTCGTCGCCGCACGCGCGAGCGCGATGCGCATCTGCAACGCGGTGGCGCCGTCGGCCAACAGCCGGAAGCCCGACTGCCCCGGATGCGCGGCGGCCGGCGCGGCCAGCGCATCGCGCAGCGGCGTCGCGGCATCGGCCGGCAACGCGTGGGATGCGGGACGATCGAGCGAAGTGGCGGGCGGATGCGTCGCGCACGCAGCGAGCGGCAGCAACGCGCAGACGATCAGCGCGCGGGCCTGGCGGCATGCGGCGCGCCACGATAGCGCGGCCGGTGCGCGCCGGATCAAGGACGTGAGCACGGAAGCTTCCTCGACAGTCGGATCAATGGGCACGTCATCGCCGCGGCGCGCGGCTGACAGGCGGTTCCGGTCGATTCTAGTGGGCGCCCGACGAACCGGTCAATTGGGCCGCGCCGCGTAGGTCGGGCCGCGCAGGCCGGGCCGCGTAGGCCGGGCCGTGCACCCTACAGTTTCGCGTCGGTCGCGGCCTCGACGGCCGCGTCGTCGTTCGCATCCGCGGGGATGATGCCGCAAGCGGCAACCTGCCCGCCGAAAAACAAAAAACCCACGCCCGAACGAGCGTGGGTTTTTCATTTCGCGTGCCGGTCGCCTGCGTCGACGACCGGCGATCCACTGCGCAATCGGCCGCGGGATCGGTTGCGGGATCAACTGCCTTTTGCGATGCGGTCCTGGATGTGCTGCGCACGGCTCGCCGACGACGGATGCGAGCTCATCATCGAGCTCTGGCCGCCATCCATCTGCGCGAGCTTCTGGAAGCCGGTGACGAGGCCCTTCTGGCTCATGCCCTTCTGCTTCATCAGGTCGAACGAGTAGTCGTCGGCCGCGCTTTCCTGCGACTGCGAGAACTGCGCGTTGATGAACTTCTCGGTGATGTCGCCGAGTTGCGAGCTCGACAGCGCCGCCACGCCCGGCGATGCGGCGCCGGCCGCGCTGCGCGCCGCGCTCACGGCGTACGCCGTCTGCATCGCCTTCTTCGAGTGACCGAGTGCGACGTGGCCCATTTCATGGCCGATCACGCCGCGCAGCTCGTCGTCGTTCATCATGTCCATCAGGCCGCTGTACACGCGCACGCAGCCGTTGCCCATCGCCCACGCGTTGACGTCCTTGGTCAGGTAGACCTTGTAGTTGATCTTCTGGCCGTTCAGCGTCATGTCGCCGAAGCCCTTCATCACCTTCGTCAGGCGCTTCGCGTATGCGCTGTTCGGCGGCGCGATCTTCGATTCGGCGTCGCTCGACTTGCACGATTCGTTCGACAGCGCGGCGATGTCGCTGTCCGACAGCGTCGCTGCCTTGTACAGGTTGGTCCCCGCCGACGCCAGGCTGTTCGCGTCGAGGCTCTGTACCCCGCCGCAGGCGCTCAACAGAAACGCCACGCCACACGCCGCCACCGCTTTCTTGAGTTGCATCCCGGAATCCCTCGATAGTTGTATTTGGGAGCGGCGATTTTGCATAATCCGGCAGAAAATTACCAGATGTTTACATCGGATGACACGTTCATTACGCAACAGATCGAAACGACACGGCGATCCGACACCGTATTGACGACAAAAAACGCGGCAATCGTCGCACGCCGGGGCGGCGAACGGGACGGAAAACGGGCGGGCCTTCGCTCAGGCCGTCTGGTCGCGGCGCCGCGCCAGACGGCGCGCGACCAGCATCGGTAGCCGCATCGCGAAGCCGGTGAAAAGACGCAAGTGCATCCACGCGAGCAGCGCGTTGTCGCGGCCGTAGTGAAAGTGCGACACGCCGCCTTCGTGGCGGCCGAAATAGCGCACCGGCGCGTCGATGCGGATCGGGCGCACGCCGGCCCAGCACAGCCGCACGGCCGCTTCGGGATCGAAGTCGAAGCCGCGCATCCACGGCTGGCGCCGCATGATCGCCGCCAGCGGCGCGACCGGATAGACCCGAAAGCCGTACAGCGAATCGCCGATCCCGGCCCACAGCGTCTCGAGGTCGGCCCATGCGTTCGACAGCCGGCGCCCCTGCACGCGCAACTGCGGCGCGCTCGCATCGAACTTCGGCACGCCGAGCACCATCGCGTCGGGCGCGGCCTGCGATGCCGCCATGAAAGCGGGAATCAGGCCGGCCGGATGCTGGCCGTCGGAATCCATCGTCAGCACGTGCGTGAAGCCGCTCGCGGCGGCCGCGTCGAGCCCCGCGAGCACTGCGGCGCCCTTGCCGCGATTCTCCGGCAGCACGATCACGCGCAAGCCGGGATCGCGCTCGGCCATCGCCTGCAGCCGTTCGGCGCTGCCGTCGGTGCTGCCGTCGACGACGACCCACACCGGATTCCACTGCTCGCGTGCTTGGCGCACGGTCGTATCGACCTTGGCGCCCGGGTTGTAGCTGGGAATCAGGACGAGATGAGTGGACGATGCGTGCAGCTTGGACATGGGAACAGCCGAGGGCGAAGACGGGGATCCTGACAAAAGTGTATGACGTGCCGACGACCGCCGACACGCGTCGTCGACACCGGCCGCATGCCGGACCGGCTGCCGGATCGTGAGGCTCTCGCGCTTCATGACAGCCACTCCGCGGCATGGCCGGCGCTGGCCTCGATCTCGACCAGCAGGTCGTCGCGACAGACGTCCGCGTGAACGAACAGCGGCCGCACGTGAGGACCGGCCGCCTCGCGCAGCACTTGGCCGATCGCGGCCAGCGTCGCGGTATCGCCGGCGTCGCGCACGTAGACGCGATAGCTCAGGTCGGCGAGCGAGAACGGGCCGTGCCCCTGCCGCGCGGCCTGCTCGAGCACCGCCGCGAGGTTCGCGACCGTCTCGCGCGTCTGCGCGACGACGTCGCCGCGATGCACGGTGCGGTGCCCGACGATGCTCGCGGTGCCCGATACGAACAGCAGCGGCGTCGCGTCGCCGTCCGCCCACGCGGCGGCGCGCGCGAACGTCGGCGCACGCGGGCCGTACTGCACCGGATAGTGATACGCGCTGACCTGGCGCGGATTCTCGACGGAATCGGCCGGCGTCCGGCTCGCGAGGAAGTAGATCGCGAGCGGCGCGGCCGGCGACGCGTCACCCGCGACCGGCACGACCGAGCCGAGCGCGCACGCGGCAGGCACGCTGCCCGTCAATGCACGGCGGCACGCGTCGAACGCACGCTGACGGCCGATGTTGAACTGACGGTAGCGCTCGATCCCGTCCTGCACCGCATTGATCGCCGGCACGGTATTCCAGATCCGCAGCGGATGCGGCATGCCGAGCGTATCGAGCAGGTCGAACAGCGCGCGGTACGCGTCGAACGTCGCGCGTTCGAGCGGCGTGCCGCCGTCGTGCGGTGCGTCGCAGGCTGTATCCGTCTCGTGCACGACGAGGCTACCGAACACGAGCCCCGCCGCATCGCTGTAGCGATAGCGCAGCGCACCGCGCCGCGCGCTGCGCAAGTCGTGCGCAGTGCATTGCCACAGTTCGCAGACGGCATCGCCCGGCGCGACCTCGGCGCCGAGCAGCGCCATCTGCACCGGCGCGACCGGCAGGCCGGGCGCGGCATCGGTCAGCATCCGTGCCATCGCCTCCGCGCGCGACTCGTCCGGCGTTCCGGCTGCGCCGATACACACCGCGCCCAGTACGCCGGGAAACGCGCGCTCGAGTCCGTCGCCGCCGCGGTGCGCATCGTGCAGCAGCGCGACGAGCCGCGCGTCGCTCATCCGGACGAGCCGCAGCGCGCGGCCGTCGCCGTGCGCGAACGGCGCGGCGGCGGGCAACGGGGAACACGGGCGCCGTTCGGCGTGGACTGGATGCACGGACACTTCGATTTCCTCACTAGATGGCGCCGCCCGCCCGACACCGCGGCCCTGCACCGCGTTGCGCTACGTCAGGCCGACGCGGCGCTTCGTCATGCGAGCCCGCCGTTGACGGACAACACCTGCCCCGTCACATAGGCCGCAGCGTCGGACACCAGATACGCGACCATCGCCGCGACTTCGTCGGGCCGGCCCGCGCGTTGCGCGGGCACGAGCTGCTTGATCCGTTCGGCGGGAAACGCCTGTTCGGCCATCGGCGACGCGATGATGCCGGGCGCCACCGCGTTCACGGTGATGCCGCGCGACGCGAGCTCCAGCGACAGCGACTTCGTCGCGCCGATCAGCCCCGCCTTCGCGGCCGCGTAGTTGGCTTGCCCGCGATTGCCCGTCACGCCGGCCACCGATGCGATGTTGACGATCCGTCCGCGCCGCGTGCGGATCATCGGCAGCAGCAGCGGCTGCGTGACGTTGAAAAAGCCGTTGAGCGTCACGTCGATCACGCTGTGCCATTGCCGGCGCGACATGCCGGCCATCGGCGCGTCGTCGTGAATGCCCGCGTTGTTGACGAGGATCTGCACCGGCGCATCGTCGATGAACGGCTGCAGCGCGGCGAGCGTCGCATCGGCGTCGGTCACGTCGAACGCGATCGCGTGCGCGGCGCCGCCGGCCGCGACGATCTGCTGCGCGACGGCCTGCGCCTGCGCGAGATGGCGGTTCGCATGCACCCATACTTCATGGCCGGCTTGCGCGAGCGCCGTGCAGATCGCCTGCCCGAGCGCGCCGCTGCCGCCCGTCACGAGCGCCCGCATCGAATGGCTCCGTTCATTGCGTTGTCACCTCGATCGACGCGGCCGCGCATCGTCCTTCGCGCGCCGCCGCATGCCGTCTTCGCCGTTGCGCCGCGCCCGTGCGCGACGCCCGTGCGCGACGCCGTCACTTCGTGCGATGCGCGGCGACGTAGGCAGCCAGCGCACCGAGCGTCGCAAAGATCGTCTGGTTGTCCGGATTGTCCGAGCGCAGTTCGAAGCCGTATTTCTTCGAAATCAGCAGCGCGATTTCCAGGATGTCGATGGAATCGAGCCCGAAACCTTCGCCATACAGCGGGGTATCGGCCGTCACCGTGTCGAGCGGGACGTCTTCGAGATTCAGTTCGCCGATGATCAGCGTGGCGAGCTCTTGTTCCAGTGCGTTCATCATGGGTGCGTGCAGGCGGCCCGCGGCAGCGGGAGGCGCCCGGAAACGGCAAGCCGTCGTGCACGCCCGGCGCGTGCGAATCTCCGTCCCTCCGGCCTCTGCCGGCTTCCCCGCCTGCGTCGTTTGGGGATCGTTTGTAAAAGTTACGCGGATTCTAGACGAAGGGTATCGGGCCGTATACCGCGAATGGTTACAAGACTGGCGAGCCGCCGCAGCGGCCCGTTTCGGGCGCGAATGCACGAGACGCTTGAGCCGCTTTGGACGGAAATGGACCGACCCCGCAAAATCGTTCGTCCGGTGCCATACAATCGGTTACAAAACCCGGTCGCGGCCGCCCCGAACCCGCGCTGCCGCGGCCCTAAAATGAGCGTGCCCGACCACCGGCCCGGACCCGCGTCCCGGCCGCCATTCATATGATGTTTCGACGGCCCGCCCGCGCGTTCCGTCCACGATTCACCCAATGTCTCCAGTGATACCGCGTCCGCCCTTGCGCTCCGTTCCGGTTCGCCCGCCCGTCAGCCGCTGCCGCCCGGCCGCCGGCCGGCGTGCGCGCCGCGCCGCCGGAGGCCCCCGATGAGCCGGCTGCTGCCCGCCGTGCGCGGCGTCGCGGCGATCGGCGCCGTGGCCGCCTATCAGGCCGGCGCGCATTACGCGAGCGCGACACCCGGCGCGCACGGCTTCGGCCTCGCGATGGCGCTCGTGCCGCCGCTGCTGCTCGCGCTGGGCGCGGCGTGGCGCTCGCCGCGGCGCACCTGGCTCGTGCCGGCATGGCTGCTGGCCGCCGCCGCGCTGTGGGCCGCGCGCGCCCCGCTCGCGCGGCACTTCGAATGGGGCCTGTATCTGGAGCACGTGAGCTTCAACGTCGCGATGGCGCTGCTGTTCGGCCGCACGCTCGCGGCCGGCGACGTGCCGCTGTGCACGCGCTTCGCGGCGATGATCCACGGCACGGTCACGCCGGCCGTCGCGCGCTACACGCGGCGGATCACGCTCGCATGGGCGTTGTTCTTCGTCGCGATCGCCGCCGTGTCGACGCTGCTGTTCGCGACCGCGCCGATCGTGACGTGGTCGACCTTCGCGAACTACCTGTCGCTGCCGCTCGTCGCCGTGATGTTCGCCGCCGAGCATGCGTGCCGGCGTGTCGCGCTGCCGCACGAGCCACGGCCGCGCATGATCGACGCGGTGCGCGCGTATCGCGCGTCCGCCCACGCCACGCAGGCCTCGCAATGAATTCATGACCGGCGCGGCCCCACGGCCGCGCGGCCTTCGTCCCCTTGACCGATTTATGCCGACTCACCCGCTGGTATTCCATGCCTCGCCCGACCAGACGATCGCCTGGCGCGACGGCTCGCCCGTCACCGTGCGCGCATTCGTCGCCGACGTCGCGCGCGTGGCCGCCGCGCTGCCCGCGGGCGGCCACGTGTTCAACGTGTGCCGCGACCGCTATCGCTTCGCGGTCAGCCTGTGCGCAGCGCTCGTCGCCGGCAAGATCAGCCTGCTGCCGTCGACGCACACGCCGGAAATGGTTCGCCAGCTCGCGTCGTTCGCGCCCGACGCGTTCTGCCTGCACGATGCGCCCGATTGCACGATCGACCTGCCGCGCGTCGCGTATCCCGATGCCGCGCCCGACGAACGCGCGAGCGACGCACCGTTCGCCGTCCCGCAGATCGACGCGGCGCGGATCGTGGCCTACGTGTTCACGTCCGGCTCGACCGGCGCGCCGGTGCCGCACCGCAAGACCTGGGGCTTCCTGGTCGGCTGCGTGCACGCGGCGGCCGATCGCCTCGGGCTGCTCGATGGCCGCGCGGCCACGCTGATCGGCACGGTGCCCGCGCAGCACATGTACGGCTTCGAATCGACGGTGCTGCTCGCGCTGATCGGCGGCCTCGCGTTCAGCAATCGCCAGCCGTTCTACCCGGGCGACATTCGCGACGAACTCGACGCGATCCCGCAGCCGCGCGTGCTCGTCACGTCGCCGATCCACTTGCGGGCGCTGCTGTCGGCCGGCCATGCGCTGCCGCGCGCGGCGCTGGTGCTGTCGGCCACCGCACCGCTGTCGGAGAAGCTCGCGTGCGAGGCCGAGGCCGCGCTCGACGCGCCGCTCGTCGAGATCTACGGCAGCACCGAGACCGGCCAGATCGCGACCCGTCGCACGTCGCAAGGCGCGGCGTGGGAACCGTTCCCGGATATCCGGCTCGACGCCCGCGACGCCCCGGACGGCGACGACGGCGGGCCGACGGTCTGGGTATCGGGCGGACACGTCGAGGCGCCCGTGCCGATGGGCGATGCGCTCGAACTGCTCGGCGGCGGCCGGTTCCTGCTGCACGGCCGCAAGGCCGATCTCGTCAACATCGCCGGCAAGCGCACGTCGCTCGCGTACCTGAACCATCAGCTCAACGCGATTCCCCAGGTGGTCGACGGCGTGTTCTTCATGCCCGACGAAGCTGCGCCCGCACAGGGCGACACCGCCCTCGAGCCGGTCACGCGCCTCGTCGCGCTGGTCGTCGCGCCGACGCTCGCGGCCGCCGATCTGCAACGCGCGCTGCGCGAGCGGATCGATCCCGCGTTCATGCCGCGCCCGCTCGTGTTCGTCGATGCGCTGCCGCGCAATGAAACGGGCAAGCTGCCGCGCGACGTACTGGCCGCGCTCGTGGCGCAACATGCGCGTGGCGGGGGCACGACGGCCGCGCCGCCGGCCGCGCACGACCCGGCCGGCGCGCCCGTGCTCGCGTTCACGATCGCCGCCGACCATCCCGCGCTGCCCGGCCACTTCCCCGGCCATCCGGTCGTGCCGGGCGTCGTGCTGCTCGATCACGCGATCCACACGATCGGCGCGGCGCTGAACCGTCCGCTGCATGCGTGGCGGCTCGGATCCGCGAAATTCCTGAGCCCGGTCGCGCCCGGCGAAGCGCTCGCGCTCGCGTACGACGCCGCGGCTAGCGGCGCGATCCGCTTCACGGTGCGCGCCGGGTCGCGCGAGGTCGCGACCGGCGTGCTGTCCGCACCGCTGCCCGCGCAGGACGGCGCGCAGCCATGAAGCGCACCGCGTGGGCCGAGCGCCAGGAGCGCAGCAACGCGGGCTTGCTGCGCGCGATGACGTGGATTTCGCTGCGCTTCGGCCGGCAGCGCGCGCGCATCGTGCTGCACCTGATCGCGACGTATTTCGTGCTGTTCTCGCCGGTCGCGTGCGCGGCGTCGCGCGACTACCTGCGCCGCGTGCTCGGCCGCCCCGCGCGCTGGCGCGACGTGTACCGGCACGTGTTCACGTTCGCGGCGACGATCCACGATCGCGTCTACCTGATGAACGGGCGCTTCGACCTGTTCGACATTCGGTTGCACGGCGAGACGCTCGTCGACGACGCGCTCGCGGGCGGTCGCGGCGCGTTCCTGATGGGCGCGCACCTCGGCAGCTTCGAGGTCGTGCGCGCGATCGGCCGCACGCATCCGGACCTGCGCGTGGTCGTCACGATGTACGAAAAGAACGCGCGCAAGATCAACGCGACGCTCGCCGCGGTGAACCCGGCCGCGCAGCCGGAAGTGATTCCGCTCGGGCAGGTCGACTCGATGCTGAAGGTGCGCGAGCGCCTCGACGCGAACTGCATGGTCGGCATGCTCGCCGATCGCACGCTGCTCGACGACGCGGCCGCGTCGCTGCGACGCTTGCCGCTGCTCGGCGCGCCGGCCGCGTTCCCGCTCGGCCCGCTTTACATGGCCGCGATGCTGAAGCGCCCGGTGATCTTCATGACGGGCCTTTATCGCGACGGCAACCGCTACGACGTGCATTTCGAGACGCTCGCCGATTTCTCCGACGTGCGGCGCGACGCGCGTGCGGCGGCGGTCGATGCGGCACTCGCGCGCTACGTCGCGCTGCTCGACAAATACTGCCGCATGGCGCCGTACAACTGGTTCAACTATTTCGATTTCTGGCAAGACGGCGATGCCGCGGCCGCGCGCCGCGACGCGGTGCGCACCGGCGCCGACCTGCCCGCCACGAGGGATTCCGACGCATGACCGCCGTTCGCCGCCGCCCGTTCCCGTTCTCGTTTTCGTTGCCCCGCGTCGCCCGCGTGCTCGCCGCCGGCGCCGCCGCGATTGCGCTGGCCGCGCCCGCGCACGCGGCCGACGCCGGACCGGCGTGGAGCCTCGACCGGCTGATGTCGACGCTCGCGCAGCACAAGTCGGGCCGCGCGACCTTCACCGAGACGAAGACCCTGTCGATCGCCGCGCAGCCGATCGAATCGTCGGGCGAGCTGGTGTTCGTCGCGCCCGACCACCTTGAAAAACACACGCTGAGCCCGAAGCCCGAACACCTCGTCGTCGACGGCGACATGCTCACCGTCGAGCGCAACAACCGCAAGTACACGCTCGCGCTCGCGCGCTATCCGGAGCTCGGCGCGTTCATCGACAGCATCCGCGCGACGCTCGCCGGCAACCGCTTCGCGCTCGAGCAGGTGTACAAGGTCGCGCTTTCCGGACGCGGCGACGACTGGACGCTGACGCTCACGCCGCTCGACTCGCGGATGCTGAAGGTCGTCAGCACGATCACGCTCGACGGCACGCGCGACGTGTTGCGCAGCGTCGCGATCCGGCAGGCCGACGGCGATCGTTCGGTGATGCGCCTGCACCCCGTTGCGGCGGACGCGAACTGATGGACGATCGCACGCGCCCCTCTCCCATCGCGCGCCGCGTGCCCACGTGGCGGCAGCGCGCGGTGCTCGTGTGGCTGCTCGCGCTCGCCGTGTGCGGCGTCGCGATCGGGCGCGCGCACTTCACGGCCGACCTGTCCGCGTTCCTGCCGAATGCGCCGAGCGCCGGGCAACGCGTGCTCGTCGACCAGTTGCGCGACGGCATCGTGTCGCGCCTGATCCTCGTCGCGATCGACGGCGGCGATGCGAGCACGCGCGCCGCGCTGTCGCGGCGCGTCGCCGACACGCTGCGCGCCGATCCGCAGTTCGCGGCCGTGCACAACGGCGCAGCCACGAACGACGCGCGCGACCGGCAATTCATCTTCGATCACCGCTATCTGTTGAGCCCGGCCGTCACGCCGCAGCGCTTCAGCGCCGACGGCCTGCACCGAGCGCTCGGCGACAGCCTCGACCTTTTGAGTTCGTCGGCCGGCCTCGTCGCGAAAGCGATGCTGCCGCGCGACCCGACCGGCGAAGTCGCCGCGCTCGTCGACGGCCTCGACCGCGCGGCCGAACCGGCGAGCCGCGACGGCGTGTGGGCGTCGCGCGACGGCACGCGCGCGGTGCTGGTCGTCCAGACGGCCGCCGCCGGCTCCGATACCGATGCGCAGGCACGCGCGATCGACACGGTGCGTCGCGCGTTCGCCGCCGCAAAACGGGCCATCCCGAATGCGGCGGCCACCACGCTCGCGATGACGGGCCCCGGCGTGTTCTCGGTCGACACGCGCGACACGATCCGGCACGACGTCGAACGGTTGTCGACGGCAAGCGTCGTGCTGATCGTCGCGCTGCTGCTCACGCTGTACCGTTCGCCGCGCACGCTCGCGCTCGGCCTGCTGCCGGTGCTGACGGGCGTCGCGGCCGGGATCGCGGCGGTCGGCGTCGCGTTCGGCACGGTCCACGGGCTGACGCTCGGGTTCGGTACGACGCTGATCGGCGAAGCCGTCGACTATTCGATCTACCTGTTCGTGCAATCGGCGCAGGCCGGCACGCGTGGCGCCGCGCGCCCGGCCGACGCCACGCGCGCGTGGGTCGCCGCGTACTGGCCGACGATCCGGCTCGGCGTGCTGACGTCGGTGTGCGGATTCGCGTCGATGCTGTTCTCCGGATTCCCGGGCCTCGTGCAGCTCGGGCTCTATTCGATCGTCGGGCTGACGGCCGCCGCGCTCGTCACGCGCTTCGTGCTGCCGCACCTGCGCGGCGAGCATGTCGCGATCCGCGACGTCTCGCGCGTCGGCGCCGTGCTCGCGCGCGCGGCCGACGCCGCGCCGCGGCTGCGCTGGCCGCTCGCGGTGCTCGTGGTCGCCGCATGCGCGACCCTCGCGCTGCATCGCGACAATCTGTGGAGCCGCGAGCTCGCCGCGCTCAGCCCCGTGCCGGCGCCAGCGCAGGCGCTCGACGCACGGCTGCGCGCGGATGTCGGCGCGCCCGACGTGCGCTATCTCGTCGTGATCGCCGCGCCGACCGAACAGGCCGCACTCGAAGGCGCGGAAAAAGTCGCCGCGCAACTGCAGCCGCTCGTCGACCGGGGCACGCTCGGCGGTTTCGAAAACCCTGCCCGCTACCTGCCGAGCGACGCCGCGCAGCGCGCGCGCCGGACGAGCCTGCCGGATGCGGACGCGCTTGCCGCACGGATGCGCGACGCCGTCGCGCACCAGCCGATCGCGGTCAAGCCCGACCTGTTCGCGCCGTTCCTCGCCGACGTCGACGCCGCGCGTCGCGCACCGCTGCTGACGCGCGCGGACCTGCGCGGCACGTCGATGGCGCTCGCCGTCGATGCGCTGCTGACCGAACGCGACGGCCGCTGGAGCGCGATGCTGCCGCTGCGTGCGCCGGACGCCGCCCGCGCCGCGCCGCCGGCGTCGAGCCTCGACGCCGCGCCGATTCGCGCCGCCGTCGCGCGCGCGGGCGTGCCCGATGCGCTGTTCGTCGACATGAAAACCGAAGCCGATCGGCTGTACGTGAGCTATGTGCACGAGGACATCCGGTTGTCGCTCGCCGGGTTCGCCGCGATCGCCGTGCTGCTGCTGATCGCGCTGCGCTCGCCGCGCCGCGCGGTGCGCGCCCTCGCGCCGCTCGTCGCGGCCGTGCTGGTCGTGACGGCGGGCTTCGCGCTCGCCGGCGTACCGCTGACGATCCTGCATCTCGTCGGGATGCTGCTGATCGTCGCGGTCGGCTCGAACTACGCGCTGTTCTTCTGCCGGCGCGACGACACGCAGCCCGTCACGCCGTACACGCTGGTGTCGCTGCTGATCGCGAACCTCGCGACGGTCGCCGGCTTCGGGCTGCTCGCGCTGTCGCGCGTGCCGCTGCTCGAAACCTTCGGGCTGACCGTCGGCCCCGGCGCGATGCTCGCGCTCGCGTTCGCGGCGATTCTCGCGCCGCGCGCCGCACCGGCGCTCGGCCATCGCGAACGAGGAGGCCGCGCATGAATGCGCCGTCGTCGGTTCCGCCGCACCACGCCGGCAACGCGCGGCGCTGGAAACCCACGCCGCTGATCGCGGGCGCCGCCGCGCTGCACGCCGGCGCGGCCGCCGCCGCGATCGCGCAACCGGCCACGTGGCCGTGGGCCGTCGGCAGCGTGGTCGCATCGCATCTCGCGCTGACCGCGGCCGGCCTGTGGCCGCGCAGCACGCTGCTCGGCCCGAACTGGACGCGCCTGCCGCCCGGCGCGGGCCGCCGCATCGCGCTGACGGTCGACGACGGCCCGGACCCGGACGTCACGCCGCGCGTGCTCGACCTGCTCGACCGTTACGACGCGCGCGCGACGTTCTTCTGCATCGGCGATCTCGCGCGCCGCCATCCGCGCTGGATCGAGGCGATCGTCGCGCGCGGCCATGCGGTCGAGAACCACAGCCAGCGGCACCGCCATACGTTCTCGCTGTCGGGGCCGGCCGCGCTGCGACGCGAAATCGCGGCCGCGCAGCAGACGCTGACCGACGTCGCCGGCACGCGCCCGCTGTTCTTCCGCGCGCCGGCCGGCCTGCGCAATCCGTTTCTCGAACCGGTGCTGTGCGAACTCGGCCTGCAACTCGCGAGCTGGACGCGACGCGGCTTCGACACGCGTGCGCACGACGCCGCGACCGTCACGCGCCGCCTGCTGCACGGCCTCGATGCGCGCGACATCCTGCTGGTCCACGACGGTCATGCGGCGCGCGACGCGCGCGGCGAACCAATCGTGCTCGACGTGCTGCACGACGTGCTGCGCGCGGCCGCCGATGCGCAACTGCACTGGACCACCTTGCGCGCGGCGCTCGCGCCCGAACCGTCCGGCCAGCCGGGCGTTCCGGCACCCCCGTTTGATAAAATCTGACCTCGAACGGCGCGCCCGCCAGCCCTGCTGCAGCGCCCGTTCCGGCCACCGGAAGCGACCCTCGTGAAACCTCTCCTGCTCTCGCACTTCACCGCCACCAGCTGCATCGGGCGCGGCCTCGGCGCGACCCTCGATGCGCTGCGCCACGCCCGCGGCGGACTCGTGCCGTGCAACTTCGAGCGTGCGGACCTCGACACGTGGATCGGCGCGGTGGACGGCGTCGATGCGCACCCCGTGCGCGCCGATCTCGCCGACTTCGAATGCCGCAACAACCGCCTCGCGCAACTCGGCCTGACGCAGGACGGCTTCGACGCACGCGTCGCGGCGGCCGTCGCACGCTACGGCGCCGCACGCGTCGGCGTGTTCGTCGGCACGAGCACGGCCGGCATCCTCGAAACCGAACGCGCGTACCGGCGCCGCGACCCGGCGAGCGGCGCGCTGCCGGCCGATTTCCGCTACGCACACACGCACAACCCGTATTCGCCGGCCGCGTTCGTGCGCGCGTATTTCGCGCTGCGCGGGCCGGCGATGGCGATCTCGTCCGCGTGCTCGTCGGGCGCGAAGGTGTTCGGCTCCGCGCGCCGCATGATCGAAGCCGGGCTGATCGACGCGGCCGTCGTCGGCGGCGTCGATTCGCTGTGCCTGACCACGCTGTACGGCTTCAATTCGCTCGAACTGCTGTCGCGCCGGCCGTGCCGGCCGTTCGACGTCGCGCGCGACGGCATCTCGATCGGCGAGGCCGCCGCGTTCGCGCTCGTCGAGCGCGTCTCCGCCCCGCCCGCCGCGCTCGACGGCGACGCGATCCTGCTGCTCGGCATCGGCGAATCGAGCGACGCGCACCACATGTCGTCGCCGCATCCGGAAGGGCGCGGCGCGCGCGCCGCGATCGAGCAGGCGCTCGCGTCCGCCGGCCTCGGCCCGGACGATATCGACTACGTGAACCTGCACGGCACCGCGACGCCGAGCAACGATGCAGCGGAAAGCCGTGCGGTCGGCGCGCTGTTCGCGCGCACGCCGTGCAGCTCGACGAAGGGTGCGACCGGTCACACGCTCGGCGCGGCCGGCGCGCTGGAGGCGATCGTCGCCGCGCTCGCGCTGCGCGAGCAGTTCGTGCCGGCCGGCGTCAACACGACGCAGCCCGACCCGGCGCTCGCAGCCGATTACCTGCTCGCGAGCCGCAACACGCGCGTGCGCGCCGTCCTCTCCAACTCGTTCGGCTTCGGCGGCACGAACTGCAGCCTGATCCTCGGCCGCGCCGATCACGCCCGCCGTTGAGGCCCGCCATGACACTGACCGCCTTCATCGAAAGCATCGGCCTCGTCGGGCCGGGATTGAACGACTGGCCGCACGCGGCCGACGTGCTCGCAGGCCGCGCGCCCTATGCGCCCGCCCGCACCGAGCTGCCGCCGCCGGCCGGCCTGCCGTCCGCCGAACGGCGTCGCACGGGCCCCGTCGTGCGCGCCGCGCTCGCGGTCGGCCACGAAGCGGTGGCCGCGAGCGGCCGCGACGCCGCGACGCTCGCGACCGTATTCAGCGCATCCGGCGGCGACGGCCAGAACTGCCACGCGATCTGCGAAACGCTGGCCGGCGACGATCGCCAGCTGTCGCCGACCCGCTTCCACAACTCGGTGCACAATGCCCCGGCCGGCTACTGGAGCATCGCGACCCGCTCGACGGCGACGTCGAACGTCCTGTGCGCGCACGACGGCAGCTTTGCCGCCGGCCTGCTCGAAAGCCTGTGCCAGGTCGTCGTCGATCGCGTGCCGAGCCTGCTGATCGCGTACGACACCGACTATCCGGAACCGCTGCGCACGGTGCGGCCGATCGACGACGCGTTCGGCGTCGCGCTCGTGCTTGCACCGCAAGCAAGCGAGCGCACGCTCGCCCGCATCGACGTGCAGCTCACCGACGCACCCGCGACCACGCTCGCCGATGCCGGACTCGACGCACTGCGCGCCGGCAATCCGGCCGCCCGCGTGCTGCCGCTGCTCGATGCGCTCGCCGCGCGGCGGTCGACGCGCGTCGTGCTCGACTATCTGGCCGATACGCGCGTGCAGGTCGACGTCGCGATGCCCGAACCCGTCGCGGAGCACGCGCCATGACCGCAACGGCCGTGTTGACCCCGCCGCTCGACCATGCGTGGATTGCCGCGCACATTCCGCACGCCGGCACGATGTGCGTGCTCGATTCGGTCGATGCGTGGGATGCCGAACGAATCCGCTGCACCGCGACGAGCCACCGCGATCCGCACAACCCGCTGCGCGCGCACGGGCGGCTCGCGTCGGTCTGCGGCATCGAATACGCCGCGCAGGCGATGGCCGTGCACGGCGCGCTGCTCGGCGCGCACGAAGCGCGCCCGCGGGTCGGCTATCTCGCGAGCGTGCGCAACGTCGACGCGTTCGTCGACCGGCTCGACACCGTCGAGCAGCCGCTCACCGTCGACGCGCAACGCGTGAGCGGCGACGGCCGCTCGGTCCTGTACGGCTTCGCGCTGCGCTGCGGCGAGCGCGTGCTGCTGTCCGGCCGCGCGACGGTGATGCTCGACGCATCGGCCGCCGGCGCGTTTCAACCGGCGCCCGCCGGCCACACGAATCCTCGATGAAGAGGCTTACCTCAAGGAAACCGGTCGTGAAAGTTCGTCAGTTCATTGGCGCCGCGCTCGTTTCGGCGCTGCTCAGCCCGCTCGCGCACGCGGACATGTCGGAAGTGAAGCAGGACATCAAGCGCGATTCGAAGGAAGCCGCGCACAAGACCGGCGACGCGGCGCGCAGCTTCGGCCACGCGACCGCGAGCGCCGCGAAGGCGGTCGGGCACGGCGTCGCCCATGCGTCGCGCGAAGGCTGGGAAGCCACCAAGCGCACGACGAAGCGGATCTTCCACAAGAACGACGCGGGCGAGTCGGCGGGAAAAAGCCAGAAGAACGACTGATCGCGCGTCCCGCGCGCGTGGCCGACGGCATGCGCGCGGGACTCGGCCGCTCACCGGTCGCTCACCGGTCGCTCACCGGTCGCTCACCGGTCGCTCACCGGTCGCTCACCGGCCCCGGTCGCTCGCCGATCGCGACGCGCCGGCGCCGCCGTCAGCGTGAGCCGCGCATGCGGCGCAGCGGCCTCGCCGGCCTGCGCGCGAAGCGCTTGCCGTACGCGATCAGCCAGCAATCGCGATGATCGAAGTTCCGCAGCAGCCGCGCGCGGCGCCGCTCGAGCCAGTAGAGCGAGATCGCCATCGCCAGCGCGACGGCCAGCGCCGCGCCGCCGATCACGAGTCCCATCCAGGTGTCGCCCATGCGTTCTCCGGAATGCGAGGCCGGAGCGGCGCGCCTGCCGCCGCTCCGGCACGGGATAGTGGGGAACGCGGCCTGCACGGCTTCGAACGCCGCGCGGGCCGCCGCGCGTCAGTGCATGTGCTGACCGCCGTTGATCGCGATGTTGGAGCCCGTCACGAAGCCGGCCTCCTCCGAGCACAGGTAGGCCACCAGCGCCGCGACTTCCTCGGGCTTGCCGAGCCGGCCCGCCGGAATCTGCGGGAGGATCTTCGTGTCGAGGATGTCCTGCGGGATCGCGGTGACCATCTTCGTCGCGAGATAGCCCGGCGACACCGTGTTCACCGTCACGCCCTTGCGCGCGACTTCGAGCGCGAGCGATTTCGTGAAGCCGTGCATGCCGGCTTTCGCGGCCGCGTAGTTGGTCTGGCCGACCGAACCCTTCGAGCCGTTCACCGACGAAATGTTGACGATGCGGCCCCAGCCGCGCTCGACCATGCCGTCGCACACCGGCTTCGTCATGTTGAACACGGAGTCGAGGTTTGTGCGGATCACCGCGTCCCAGTTGACCTTGTCGAGCTTGCGCAGCGTCATGTCGCGCGTGATGCCTGCGTTGTTCACGAGAATGTCGACCGGGCCGACGTCCCGCACGATCTTCTCGATGCATTGCCGGCACGAGTCGTGATCGGCCACGTCCACCGGGTATGCATGGAACGCGCGACCGGCCGCATGCATCTCGGTCAGCCAGCGGTCCGCGTTGGCGTTGTTCGGCGAATACGTGACGACTACCCGGTGACCCGCGTCGTTCAACCGGATGCTGACTGCTTCGCCGAGGCCGCCCATCCCACCTGTCACAACTGCAATTCGCTTAGTCATCCTATTAATTACCGACAAAAAATGTAATCGATGAAAGGCCGGGCGACGGCATCGCACATGTTGCCGCCCCGCCGCTTCGATGCGCATTCGCCCGCATCGCGGGCACGGTGCGCACCGGCACCTCGCGCGTATTGTTAGCTGCCTTTCTTGCGCGAAAACCGCCCGGCTCACCCGCGGCGCCCACCTGCGCCGCAAGCGAACCGTGCCGTCACCGCGCTCAGGCGCGCTCGACCGCGAGCGCGACGCCCATCCCGCCGCCGATGCACAGCGACGCCAGCCCGCGCTTCGCATCGCGCTTGAC